>CAZEDR010000477.1:0-2047 GCA_964510975.1 uncultured Melioribacter sp.
CTTTCATAATTGTGTAACCGGCAATTTTGTTTGATGTAGTACCGCAGCCACATCCGCAACCGGAAGCAGTATTGCGTGCAATCTCTCCATACTTTTCTTTAACAATTTCTTTTACTTCTTGTTCGTTTTGCATGATCTTTTACACTCCTTATTTATATTATCAAAATAGTTTTGTATTTGTAAATACACCTCGTTTACGGTGTCTGTATTGAGGCAATAACAAGTTTTTGGTCCTTCAATTTCCCCTTCAATTAGGCCAACTCGTTTCAACTCCTTTAAATGCTGAGACACAGTTGCCTGGGCAAGAGGAAGCAGATCAACAATCTCGCCGCACATACATACGTTTGTTTCAGCAAGAATTTTTAAGATTTTTATTCTCGCCGGATGGGAAAGCGCTTTTGCTATATCAGCAAGTCTGCTTTCTTCTTGTGTAAACTCTTCTATTTTTGATTTAGTCACCTAAATTCCTTTATCGTTCATCGTAATTATACGATAAAGAAAATTTGGAGTCAATCCTCTTAGATATTTTTACGGCAACTGGCAGATTTAAGGTTGGTTTTTCGTGAGATGATTTTTAGTTTAGAACCGGAGACTGGGTTTAATAAACCAAAGCAGTGGACTTAGGTGTGCACTGCCGTCTCCGTTTTTATTTCGGAGAATTTATATCCTAGCGCGTCTAATATTTGTCAAATCATAATAACTTAGAGAGGAGTCACCTTCATGGCAAAATTCCACAATACACTATTCCTATTAATCTTGGTTTTACTTTCCGCAAAAGTTTTTGCGCAAATTGATGCTAGAATGATTCAGTTTCCGGATGTATCAAAAACCCAAATCGTTTTTAATTATGGCGGCGATCTTTGGCTCGTTTCTAAAACGGGCGGCACAGCTATTAAACTAAGTTCGCCAGCTGGACAAGAAGTATTTCCACGCTTCTCTCCTGACGGAATTCAGATAGCTTACAACGCCAACTATGACGGCAACACAGACATTTATGTAATACCTACTAAAGGAGGAATTCCGCAGCGAGTTACTAATCACGGAATGGCTGACCGTTTAGTTGATTGGTATCCGGGCGGAAATAGTTTGTTGTACGCTTCTTCAATGAATAGCGGCAAACAAAGATTTAATCAGTTTTATGAAGTTTCGGTCAATGGCGGCTTGCCAAATCAACTTCCATTAGCCTATGCAGAGTTTGGTAGTCTTTCTCCGGATGGAAAAAAGATTGTTTACACTCCACGCTCTACAGCTTTCAGAACTTGGAAAAGATACCGCGGAGGCATGAACTCCGACATGTGGATTTTTGATCTCGAGAAAAAATCTGCCGAACAAATTTTTGATAAGAGTGTTGGTAACGAAATTCCAATGTGGTCAGCACAGAATAAAATTTACTGGATTAGCGACCGCGGTTCTGATAAACGCTTTAACATTTGGAGCTACAATTTATCAGACAAACAGACTAAACAATTAACCAAGTTCACAGATTTCGATATTCACTTCCCGGCAATGGGTCCGGAAGAAATTGTTTTTGAAGCGGGCGGCAAGTTATATCTGTTAAACATGGCTTCAGAAAAAATTAATGAAGTAAAAATTAATATCATTTCCGATGAAATTACCTTAATGCCGAAAACAGAAAATGTTTCGGGTTTAATTTCCGGCGTTTCTGTTTCACCGGATGGTAAGCGGGCAATCTTCGAAGCTCGCGGCGATTTATTTAACGTCCCGGCTCAAAATGGACCTTCGTTTAATTTAACAAAATCAAGCGGCGTAGCCGAAAGACATCCATCATGGTCGCCAGACGGAAAAAAGGTTGCTTATTGGAGTGATAGAAGCGGAGAATATGAGCTTACGATCAAAGATTTAGACAAACCCAGCGAAGAGAAAAAGTTGACATCATACGGCGAAGGCTACAGATATCGCTTGTACTGGTCGCCAAATTCTAAAATGTTAGCCTTCATTGATCAAGCAATGAAAATAAATATTTATGATTCAGAGAAAGACAAAACATATAAAGTTGATCAAGCTCTTTATCACATGCATGGCGCAT
>CAZEDR010000478.1:0-2036 GCA_964510975.1 uncultured Melioribacter sp.
CGGATGAAACAGATTAACGCAGATTATTTTAGGACATATAAAAATGTTAGTTCCGCAAAAATAAAAAGCCCCGTTGTTGTGCAAGCGAGGCTTTTAGATAAATTATTACTATTAAATATTAGAAGCCAAGTCTCGTCATTGCCTCAACTAATTCTTTAACTGAAGCCACAGATTTATCAAGAGCTGTTTGTTCTTCAGCGTCAAGAGAAAACTCGATAACTTTTTCAACACCGCCAGCACCTAGTACAGTTGGAACGCCAACGTAGTATCCGTCAACTCCAAATTCACCTTGCAGGTAAGCGCAAGTAGGAAGGATTCTCTTTTCATCGTAAATAATTGCTTCCGCCATAGCAATTGCAGAAGAAGCCGGTGAATAAAAAGCTGAACCGGTTTTAAGCAATTCGACAACTTCGCCGCCGGCTAACTTTGTACGTTTAACCATAGCAGCCATAACTTCTTTTGCCTTAGCGGCATCTTTGTATTTACGTTCAAGCAATTCCATAACCGGAATACCATTTACGTTTGCATAACGAACGATAGGAACCATTGTGTCTCCATGTCCGCCAAGAACCATTGCGTTTACATCCTTAACGGAAACGCCAAGTTCCCAAGCAATAAAAGTAGAGAAACGTGATGAATCTAAAACTCCGGCTTGACCGATAACTTTGTTGTGAGGGAATCCGGTAACTTTTTGGAAAAGAGTAACCATTGCATCCAAAGGATTTGAAATAACAATAACAGTAGCGTTAGGAGCGTACTGTTTTACATTTTCCGCAACGGACTGCATAATCTTTGCATTAACAGTTAAAAGATCGTCGCGGCTCATACCGGGTTTGCGCGGCAGACCTGCTGTAATAATTATTAAGTCCGACCCGGTTAAATCGCTGTAATCGTTTGTACCTTTTACGTTAACATCAAAACCATCAACGCGGGAAGCTTCAACTATATCAAGCGATTTACCTTGAGGTAAGCCTTCAACTATATCGAATAATACAACATCACCAAGTTGACGTTGTGCAATAAGTTGAGCTAATACGCCTCCTATCTGTCCGCCGCCAATGAGTGCTATTTTTTTTCTTGCCATTATTTACTCCGAAATGTTTAATTAATGTTTTCCGGTTAAAAATAGGAAGTTTGCAAACTAATTCATACAAAGAAATTTAGAATAAATATTAGCGAAGGGAGAGCCTTAAAATTATTTCTGTTCCGGTTGGTGTAAAATTGTACTGAAGATCATCAAGAAAGTTTCGCATAATATGAATACCGCGTCCACTGTCTTTTAAAATGTTTTCCGGTTTGGTCGGATCGGGAACGGCCTTAATATCAAATCCCTTTCCCTCATCTTTCAAAATAATTTCCATTTTATCATCGTTAATTCCAACAGTAATTGAAACGGTTTTTGATTTATCGAAACGGTTGCCGTGCTTCATACAATTGGAAATTGCTTCTGAAAAGGAGAGAGCCAGATTGTTGATTTTGGAATGATCCATATTTGCAGATTGAGCAATATCTATAATATATTCCTCTAATTCCGGAAGTATATCGGGATCGCTTGGAACTACTCTCTTGTATACTTTATCTGACAAATAAATATTCCATTTTCAACTTGCGTTAAAATAAAGCTACCCATATTTAGGTGCAAATCGGTTTAAGAAATAAATCAAAAATTGTAATTCATTCTAATGCTCAAATTTGCCATCTCTCGCTTAGAATTATCTTCAGCTTTAATAAATTCGTACCAGCCCAAAAACTTTAGCGAAATTTTTTCGGCAATCAGATAGTTTATTTCTCCAACCGGTCCAATGCTTTGGTACTCCGAGACTTTAGTTTTTTGAACGCCATTTTTATAACTAAATGTAGAAAGCGAAAAGTATCTGGCGCCTAAACTAAAAACAAAGCCGAAGTAATTATAAGATAATCTCGGTTCGCAAAACGCCTCTTTTAAGTAGCGCTGAGGTTTGCCGGAAAAGGTAGTCCACTTAAAATCACCTTGCTCGCTAAACTTCAAATACCCGGCAACAAGAAGAGCTGTTGAA
>CAZEDR010000479.1:0-2022 GCA_964510975.1 uncultured Melioribacter sp.
ATAATTCTTTATCCGTCATTATCCCTTTGTTTTCAATAGAGAGATAATCGGAAAAGGTAGTGCTTTGCTTGCCAACGACTTCAACATCGCCAAGTTTAGTTGCTTCAGTTTGCAAAACAATTTCAAGCGGTTCGGCGTTTGAAACGTGGAGTGTATCGGCGCGGTAACCGATCATACTCGTAATTAAATCATGGTATTCTTTTTTGAATGGGACAGAAAACTTTCCATCCAGATCAGTTGTAGTTCCAACTTTTGAGTCTGCCCAATAAACATTGGCGCCCACAAGAGGAACAAACTTTCCTTCTTCATCTTTTTCAACAACTCTACCGCTTAGCATCTGCTGCGAGTATAAAAAAGCTGATGAAATGAGAAGAAGAAGCAAGATTAATTTGCTTCTCATTTTATTCTCCAAAATTAAAGTTGATTAGTGTGTTGTCGGGTTGTCTCGGTACAAGCAGCACTTTGGTAATTTCGCATAAACAGCGTCATCTGCTTTGAACTTGTCAGTATCGTGTCCAACTTCAGCAGCGCGGTGTTTTAGCGAATCAACTGTTATGTCTGGAGAAAGGTAAGCCACTTTCATAATCTTAGTGGTTTTATCCCACTTGGCAAACTTAACTTCTTTTATCTTCATCACTTTTTCTAATCTTGTTTTACACATACCGCAATTACCGGCAATCTTGAACTCAGTTTCTACAACTTTACTTTCTTGAGCGTAGCTAAATGATGAAGCAAATAATAAAACGACGAATAATGAAACTAACTTTTTCATAAAACTCTCCTTGAGTTAAAATTTTAAAATAAAAAATGGCTCAACTAACGAAAATGTTACAGTAAGTCGGTTTGATCTAAATCAGGAGAGTACGATTGATTATATAGGTTGGTGTGCCCGGGGGCGATTCGGATATTGAATTTTGAATTGTAGCGGTTTCAGCTATTTCCGTATTGTAAATTTTTTCTACCGGGATTAATATGTATTCGGAAAGATAATCTTCAATAGTAATTTTAGCGGAAGCAAAATGAAAATCATCAAGCTTGTATGAAATTACTTGGTCTGTGCAGCAAGGATCTTCTAAAGGTTCTTCGCCGCAGCAGTCAACAGGCTCTTTTACTTCCGAAGTCATTATAACTCTTGCAGAAACCAATGTGTCTCCGCAAAAATGATGGGCTACTGTTAACCCAATAGTCGGGAGTAAATAAGCCAGAATAAACAATATGTGTACTAATTTTTTCACTGTCTAAAGGTACGAATTCTACAATTTAGTATCGATGAAAGTTTCTTGAAATATATTTTGCGTGAAATTAAAACTGTGCGGATGTCAACTATCCGCACATAAGCTAAAAATTTAGTTTTGATTAAGAATCAGAGGCAAACCGTTTTTGCCGGAGCCGATCACAACAATTTTGCTGTTAGGTGAGCTTGCAAGTTTTTCGGTGGCTTCAATTCCTTTCCATTGAAGAAGCTGGTCGTTAATGCCGCGGGAAACAATTGCCTGGAAATCTGCAATACCTTTTGCTTCAATACGTTTGCGCTCTGCTTCTTGTTCTTCACGCTTAAGAACAAATTGCATGCGTTGGCTTTCTTGTTCCGATTTTAGCTTTTCTTCAATAGAGGCTGTTAATCCTTGTGGAAGAATAATCTGTCGCATTGGGGCAAACTCAATATTAATTCCGCGTGGACCAACAAGTTTTTCAAGTTCATTTTTTATCTCACCGGCAAGTAGTTCGCGGGAGGCGGTGTATAATGCTTTTGCATCGTACTTCGATGTAACACTTCGAACCACTGAACGAAATTGCGGAATGAGAATGATGTTAGCATAATCTTCGCCGACTGTTTTATAAATCTTGGAGGCATTTTCCGGATCGAGACTGTAGAGTAAACTTATTTCAAGCTGAACGCTTAATCCCTCCATTGAAGGAACATTCATCATTTCCTTTACTTCTTGTGTCTTTATGCTAAACTTAACAACGTTGGCTAAAGGATTCACAAAGTTAACGCCGGCTTTAAGAGTGTTATCGCTA
>CAZEDR010000480.1:0-410 GCA_964510975.1 uncultured Melioribacter sp.
TAAACTAAAATTTATTTTGTAATCGTGATTAGTTAACTGCGCCGGATTTGTGACGTAGATTTTACAATTATCCTTTGTGTAATTTAGTTTAGATTGAACAACAATTTGATCTTTGTAATTAATGCCGGCTTCTTCCTTTCTAAATTGAATTGGCAAAACTGTAAGCGGCGCTTCGAGGCTTTTTCTTATTACAACTGATTGAGAGCCGCTGTTGATCACATCCTTTGAAACATAATACGCGCTTACAGCGAAAGAGTAAGTTTTTCCTTTTACAAATTCTGAATTTGTTAAATAATCTTTATTTGCCTTGAAAGAATATGACACGCCATAATCGCCGCCAAATTGCTCTAAACGCTCTTCTGTTGTTCCATCTTGTTGGTAATAAACTTCTTTGATGTTTTTAATTCCAT
>CAZEDR010000480.1:447-1162 GCA_964510975.1 uncultured Melioribacter sp.
AAAACCTTCATCATCAAAAGTGGCAATAAGTTTTCCGGCATCTTTAACCGGCAAATCGGAGCTGACTTGGTAAACATTATAGCCTTGAAATGTATAGCCGCTTTTCGACAACCTTTCAATTCTGTTTAATACGTTCTGATCTTTATCCCAGCTCACAGTTATAGAATTCTGATCATTTGTTAATTGAATTCCAGTAGAGTTAAGCTGCGTTAATGAAGGTGTGCTAAACAAATTGATTGCGATAGATTGATCATACATTTTTTGAGTTTGCACTGCGCGCTCTTTTAACATAGTTATCGCATCAAGATTGTTTGAACCAACGCCGACAATTTCTGCAAACACGATCTCTTGAGTATCGGAAGCGGCAAGGTTAAACGGACCGCTGCCAAGTAATAAATATCTTTGTCCGCAAGATTGAGTAACACCATCTATCCAGCCAAGCTTCTTAACCGGATCGCCGCTGTAAACAAATTTAGTTTTGCCGCCTCCGTAAGAAGCCGGTATTTCAAAAACTTTTCCAGTATTGCCATCAACACCATGCAAATTATAGTACCATGAAACGGAATTACCGCCTGGCCATGGAATTTCATCCCCACCGCATGTATAAAAGACAAATGATGTTGCAGAAAGATTCTTTTTCCCAAGTATTTTTCTCCCATTCTTGAAAGCAAAATCGCTAGAAGTTCCATCTACAACTGGTCCTTGAAGATATTTG
>CAZEDR010000480.1:1172-2019 GCA_964510975.1 uncultured Melioribacter sp.
CAGGGGGATTTTTTCCAAAAAGATAGTCTGATTCATACGGATTGTAAGCAAAACCCAACCCTAAAGTTGAATCGCAACCGGCATAAGTTCTTGAAGAAGAATTTGCTGTAGCATCGCTAAATACTCCAGTATAAACATCTTTAATATCAGCATTACTTTTATTTATCAATTTGTACTTTCTAAAAATTGTGTTTTTAACCGGGCTTTCAGTTTCATAGCCCCAAACCGTTACTTGTGTTTCAATTCCAAAATCGTATGGAGCTCCGGAATACTGAATGCTGACTTTTGTAAGATCGTTGGCAACGTACCACAAAGTTTGATGCGCACCAGGTACACCGGGAATATCAATGGTCGGTTCATAAATTCCATTTTTGTTCACATCATCAAAAGGAGCGCCGCTGTTTGCCGGCCATTCGTTCCAATCTTTTTCATAGCTGGCATAAATTTGCTGATAGGTCCCTTCTCCGTTCGCAATTTCATTTTTGAATAAATCCGTTTTATAGTTTTTCTTAACACGGTAAACTCTGTATTTATCTAATGATGGGTCATCCGGCTTTCCATCCGGTAATATTTTACCTGGCGTTAATGTTGATTTGGAATAAATATTACCGCCTGCTTTTAACACACCTTTTTGCATGCCAATCCAGATTAATCCGGAACTATACGCAACACCCTTTTTGCTGTTTGCGGGCAAGTAAAATCCGGATTTTCCGTTATCATTCTTATTATTATCAAATTCACCGCTGTTAATTAGTAACGAATAGAAATCGTTAAGCGAGTAAGCTGAACTGTTATTGATTGTTGAAGTTTTTCGCAGCAAATTTTGGCTGTAACATTTTTCGATTTG
>CAZEDR010000481.1:0-2017 GCA_964510975.1 uncultured Melioribacter sp.
ACTTCTGCTATCGTAAGTTGATACCTCTCTTACTACGCCCGTGTCCGGATCTCTAATCCAGCGGGTTACATTTCTTTTTTAACACATCAAAGGAGTTGCTATGTGCGGCATAGTTGGTTATATAGGCCAAAAGAACTGTGTGCCTATCTTAATTGAAGGTTTAAAACGTTTAGAGTACAGAGGCTATGATTCAGCCGGATTGGGATTAATTTACGCTAATCATTGTAAAGTTATAAAGAATAAAGGCAAAGTTGCCGAACTTGAAAAACTAATTCACGGCGAAAATCTTCAATCATCTTTGGGAATTGGACACACACGCTGGGCTACTCATGGCGAACCAAGTGTAACAAACGCTCATCCGCACGTAAATAAAGATAAAACTCTATTTCTCATTCATAACGGAATTATTGAAAACTATCTCTCGCTTAAAAAAGGGTTAGAAGAAGAAGGTTATGAATTTGTTAGTGAAACAGATACAGAAGTATTGGCTCATCTTATAGATCACTATCTAAAATTAAAAAATTCCTTGTTCCATGCAGTTCGTTATGCCTTAAATGAAGTTGAAGGTACATACGGAATTGCTGTGATCTATAATGGGGAAAAAGATAAAATAGTTGTAGCTAAGAAAGGTTCGCCGCTGGTTATTGGTGTAGGTGAAAACGAGAACTTTGTTGCTTCAGACGTTAATGCTTTGATTGCGTATACAAAACAAGTTGTTTATTTGGAAGATGGTGAAATTGCCGAAATTACTGCTACTAGTTTCAAAACTAAAACAATTGCCGATGAAGATATTATAAAAGAAATCAATCAAGTAGAAGTTGGAATAGATGATATAACCAAAGGCGGCTATCCTCATTATATGCTTAAGGAGATTATGGATCAGCCGAGTTCCATTTTCAACTCTATGCGCGGAAGATTGGTTTTTGATGAAGGCATTTCAAAGCTTGGCGGATTGCAAGGGTTTGAAGAGCGAATACTTAATTCAAGAAGAATTATTATTTCTGCTTGCGGAACATCATGGCACGCAGCTTTAGTAGGCGAATACATGCTTGAGCAATATACCGGAATTCCTACCGAAGTAGATTATGCTTCTGAGTTTAGATATAGAAATCCAATTCTTACTAAAGATGATACTGTAATTTTCATTTCTCAAAGCGGTGAGACGGCTGATACATTAGCTGCACTTAAAGAGGCGAAGAAAAAAGGCGCTCTTTGTCTTGGTGTCTGCAATGTTGTAGGCAGCTCTATTGCCCGCGAAAGTCATGCTGGCGTTTACATACATGCCGGACCGGAAATTGGTGTTGCATCTACAAAAGCATTCACAGCTCAGTTAGTTGTGCTTTCTTTGATCACGCTTCTGATTGCAAGATCAAAATATCTTAGTCTTCAGAAAGGACAAGAGATAATTACTGAGATGCACGATTTAACAAATAAAATTGAATCTATACTTAAGAATAATGATACAATCGAACAGATTGCTGAACAGTATGTTGATTCAAAAAATTTCTTGTATTTAGGTAGGGGCTTTAACTTCCCGGTTGCGTTGGAAGGCGCACTAAAGCTAAAAGAAATTTCCTATATACATGCAGAAGGTTACCCGGCTGCTGAAATGAAGCATGGTCCAATCGCTTTGATAGATGATAACATGCCGGTAGTTTTTATTGCAACTAAAGATTACACCTACGATAAAGTTGTAAGCAACATTCAAGAAGTAAGAGCAAGAAAGGGAAGAATTCTTGCTATAGTTAGTGAAGATGATGATCAAATTGAAAAGATGGTCGATCATGTAATTAGAGTTCCACAAACACATAGTATGTTGATGCCGATTTTGACAGTTATACCGCTGCAATTACTCGCTTATCATATTGCAGTAAAGAAAGGGCTTAACGTTGACCAGCCAAGAAATTTGGCAAAAAGCGTCACAGTTGAATAAACTAAAA
Source organism: uncultured Melioribacter sp. (assembly GCA_964510975.1). GTDB lineage: Bacteria > Bacteroidota > Ignavibacteria > Ignavibacteriales > Melioribacteraceae > Stygiobacter. Next base: position 1,941 of record CAZEDR010000481.1, read on the forward strand.
GAGGTGAAATATGGCACAAAGAAACGTCCTTATTATGGGTGCAGCAGGACGTGATTTCCACAACTTCAATGTATTCT
>CAZEDR010000482.1:0-282 GCA_964510975.1 uncultured Melioribacter sp.
CTTCAGATTTCCACTCGTCAATAACAAGAAAGATCCCATCGCCTTCACCGCTTTCCAGAATTTCAGTTCCTTCATAATCTGCCGATTTGTTAAAAAACTTAACCCATTCTCCTTTCGGATCATAGAATTTTTCGAATTTTTCGCGCTCTTTAAATTTAACTTTCAATTCCCAAATTACCTGAAACATAGCCAATCGTTTTGTTATGAATAGCAAAGGTGATGAAAAAGAATTACAGTAGAGTGAGATTTTTTCATTTTGTATGTTGGCTGGGATTTTAAGGT
>CAZEDR010000482.1:292-2015 GCA_964510975.1 uncultured Melioribacter sp.
TAAAATGCTAAAAACCCGCCTTCTCGTAAGAAAGCGGGTTCGATTTATAGAGAGTAAGCAACCGATCCGCCGTAAAGCGGTACTGAGGCTTACGAAAACCACACCAACAATAGTTGGCGCAGTTATGCTTTTATTCAATTCTTCAAACCGTCTTCCCGAGCGTTCGACTGAGCGTTCGACTGAGCGTTCGACTGAGCGTTCGACTGAGCTCACGCCGAAGTCTCACGCCGAAGTCTCACGCCGAGTTCTTGCCGTCATGCTGAGTTTATCGAAGCATGACATTACAAGCTAAAGTGTCACACTTCGACAGGCTCCATTAGACACTAAATTAATTATTCAGAGGACTCAACTAATTATTTAGCTGGAACATTCTTTAATGCTGCGACTAAATTTTCCCAGAACTTTTCAACAGTGCTTATTTGCACTCTTTCATCCGGAGAGTGAGCGCCAAAAATAGTTGGTCCAAAAGAAATCATATCCATATGGGGATATCTTTCCTTTATGATTCCACATTCAAGTCCAGCGTGAATAGCTTTTACTTCCGGTTCTTTTCCATATTTCTCGTGGAATACTTTTTTCATAACCGCAAGCGCCGGAGAATGAATATCCGGTTTCCAGCCGGGATAACCATCGCCTTGAACTACATCGGCTTTAGCTAATCTAAATAATGCCGCAATCGAATTAGCAATGTCTTTCTTCTCAGATTCTACAGAACTACGCTGACTTAAAGTAACTTCAACAGTTTTCTTATTAGTAACAACAACCGCAAGATTTGATGATGTTTCAACGAGCCCTTCAATATCAGCGCTCATTTTAATAACACCGTTTGGAACAGCGTAGAGCGAATCAATCAAATTCTTTGTTGTGGTTTTATCCATCACTTTGGATTTTGATTTAGAAGCTGCACAAGCAACAACCAAAGTAGGTTCTACGCTTGCAAGTTCTGCTTTTACTATTGCGTTGTAGTGTTCAATGTAGCCTTGCACATCATCGGCAGATTTCTTAGGAACTCTGATTGCAGCAAAACTTTCGCGCGGAATAGCGTTGTGTTTGCTTCCACCATTAATTGAAACAAGGCGAATTCCATAATTGAAATTAAGTTCATGAAGCAAGCGAACCATTAGCTTGATAGCATTTCCTTTTCCAACATGAATATCCAAACCGCTGTGCCCACCTTTTAAACCGGTAATGCTAATATCGTAAGCAACGGTTTTTTCTGGAATGTCTTTCAATTCAGTTTTGAACTTAACAAATGTATTTTGTCCGCCGGAACAGCCAATATATAAAGCGCCATCTTCTTCGGAATCGAGGTTCATAAGAATATCAGATTTTACAAAACCAGGCTGCAAAGCTTGCGCGCCATTCAAACCGGTTTCTTCATCAAGTGTAAATAATGCTTCAATTGGTCCGTGTTCAATATCATTAGATTCTAAAACTGCCAATGCAGCAGCAGCGCCAATTCCGTTATCGCTGCCAAGAGTAGTTCCTTTTGCTTTAACCCAATCTCCATCAGCGTAACACTTAATTGCATCTTTTTCAAAATCGTGAACTACATCAGAATTCTTTTCCGGCACCATATCAAGATGACCTTGCATAACAACCGGTGTTAAGTTTTCTTTACCGGGTGTTGCCGGTTTACGAACTACTAAATTCCCGAATGTGTCAGTTGCACATTCTAAATTATTCTGTTTTGCAAAATCAACAATATACTTTGCAACTAATT
>CAZEDR010000483.1:0-2007 GCA_964510975.1 uncultured Melioribacter sp.
ACGAGGACACTCCCAAGTCTGCAAAGATGCCGTCAAATTTTTCAATGAACTCAATCTTGGAAATTGTATCAATGTTCTTAAAGGAAGTATTGTAAATAGAATAACGTTTGTCATCGACAAACTTCTTTTTACAATAGTCGAATGCAGACTTGTCTTTATCTGTTGCAATTAGTTGCCCTTTAGAACTAATTCTATAAAGTATTTCAGTAGAGTGTCCGCCAAAACCTGCCGTTCCATCGAAGTATTTTCCGTCAATCTTTGTGGTGAAAAGATCTACGCTTTCCTTCAACAAAACCGGTGTGTGTATCATTTTTGGCTATTATTCATTACTTGCTTAGCTAGTTCAGCAAATGGTTTCGGAAAATCTCTCTTCTGTTTTTCAAAAATTTCCGGATTCCAAAATTCAATTTTGTTGTTTTGTCCAAGGATAAGCACTTCTTTATCAATGCCCGCAAACTCTAACAAACTCTTTGGTAGAAAGAGTCGGGATTGTTTATCCAGTTCTTGATCTGTAGCGAGTTCAAATAAAGACCTTTTGAAAGCAGCTTCATCAATGTCAAAATCATCAAGTGCATCAATGCGTGGTTTAATTTTTTCTTCCCAATAGTTAAATGGGTAAACATCTATACATTGCACAGTGCTTCGTGTCATAACAAAAGTATCGTTAGCTTCCGGTTTCAGCACCTTCTTGAATTTAGCCGGAATACTGATTCTTCCCTTTGTGTCTACCGAATATTTGAAACTACCTATAAACATAATTACCCACTATCTTACACTATTAACCACTATTTGCAAATTAAGGTATTTTATTTAGGATTGTCAAGGTTTTTTTTGTGTATTTGCCTCAGGGCATAGGCATTTTGGAAGATTACAAGTGGTTGTCAAAATTGAAAGATTGGAAAAGAAAACAAAAGTAGCTGTATTGTTCTTTTATTATAGTCACGGGAAGGAAAAATCGAATAGCTTGCTTGGGAAATATACTAGCGGATATTGTTTTCTTTTATTTCTAATGAGGTTTTAGTTTCCTTGGAAATATTTTCATTTTCAAAGAAAACAATTATTTCTTTGGGCTTTATCTTGGAATCTTTGAAATAATGGCTGAAAAACCAGTTGTTCAGAAATACTTTAATTTCAGAACGTGCGGCTTCCAGTATGAATGGAATCTTCTTTGGAGCGACCGAGACCAGATTCATACTCATTTCACTTTGCAATTTTTCTCTAACGGATTCTACATCTCTTAAAAAACTTCCTTCCCGCTCAATTATTTTCATTTTAGATATATCTGCGGCGGGAGTTCCACATTCAATCCGCGGGGAAATAGCAATTATTGATTGCTCATTTTCTTCCCACTTAAATTCCCATTTCTTTTTCAAATCGACAAAATAAGTGTACTCGACCGGAACTCGAATTTCAATTACTACATCGGGTAGATCAATCAAATCCCAAATGATTTTTTTAGAATCGCTTTTCGAAAAAGTATCAACGGAATGTAACGAAGCAACTTGAAGGCGATTCATTCCTTCAATTTTGGTTATGTAGTCGTAGAATTCATTTACAACTTTACCAGATGAGAAACTCTGCGCAATGTTTTTAAGGGCCTCGCCGGAATAATTGATTAGATAAATTGCTATGGCAACAATTCCGATAACTAAAACAAAAGTAATCCCGATTTTCGTGAGGAGTTTCGTAAGCACACTTTCTACGACTTTCATATTTCACGCCCAAAGAAATTGTGGTAAAAACTAATTAACAGTTGATGCCTACAAAAACTGAACTAGTTCTAAAAAGGAAAGGAACTGGTTTGGAAGAATACTTTCTGAGCCACCTGCCGGATTCGAACCGGCGACCTACTCATTACGAATGAGTTGCTCTACCAGCTGAGCTAAGGTGGCTTCTTAAAAGTATTATCGAAATTGAATAGCTATCTCAATTTCTTTTTATGACGATTTTTCCTCAAGCGTTTCTTGCGCTTGTGAGTAGCCATTTTATGGCGTTTTCTTTTTCTTC
>CAZEDR010000484.1:0-1997 GCA_964510975.1 uncultured Melioribacter sp.
TGGTTCTTTTCCTTTATTCCAGTACGATGGCAATCCTTGTTCGAAACTTCCGATAAGATTGATACTTGTTTGTGCATTTGTCCAAGTGATTCCGGTGATAAAAAACAATAGTAAACAGAGCCACCAACTAAATTTTGTGCTAATAATTTTCACAAGGCCTCCTTATGTTGATTTTTAATTTGGTACCTTAATAAATCGTCGAAAAAAAAACATTCACCGGATTATTCCGGTCTACTTTTGGTATTACGAAGTATCTAACAACTACAGCATTGCTTATTGATAATTTTAGTATTCTGCCGAGAGCAAGAAAGAAAGTAGGAAGTTTTAGCAGGGGAGTCTCTCGATATATATTTGGCTATCATTACCACATATACCGAATGTATCTTCTCCTATCAGAGGTCCTCCTTCTTTTGGGTTTATGGATATTGTTATTAATTTTGATAAACGTAATGCTTGCATCAAAGTCATTTCCATATACTAAATATTTTTTGTGGAATTTCTGATTATCAATTCAACTGGGACAACAATTTTCTTTGCGTGACTACTAGATTTATCCGAAAGAAGATTAGCTATTAAGTTCATTGCCTCCGCTCCTAAGTCAACTTTCGGAACTCTAACTGTAGTAAGAGGCGGATTTAAAAGTAAATCTGCTTCAACATCATCAAACCCAATTAACGACACATCACCAGGAATATTAATACCGTTATCGGTACAATATTGCATTACTCCAATTGCCACAGCATCATTACATGAAAAGATTGCAGTAATCTTTTTGTTCGTTTCAAGTAAGTGTTTGGCTGCATTATAACCGTTTTGGCGCCCAGGGTAATCTTCATCTGTTATTATATTCTTCTGCTTAATTTTTAATCCACTGTTTTCGAGAGCTTGTTTGTAGCCCGTTAAACGATCCATTATACTTGGGTGAGAAACATCTGCACCAACAAAAGCAATTTCCTTGTGGCCAAGGTCAATGAGATGCTTTGTTGCTAAATAACCACCGCGCATGTTATCTACCATAACCACACAATGATCTCCAACCGGCGGATAATAATCGATAAAGACTACGGGGATATTGTACTTTGAAATTTTTTGGATAAAAACTGTAGGCACCTTTCCGGCAATTATTACTCCATCGACACTTCTTTCGAGAATAAATCTTGGTAAATCGTCTTCTTCTGAAAAATCTTTCTTAATAGTTGTTAAAAGAATATAGTAGTCATTCCCGCGGGATACGAATTCAGTTCCCAAAAATATCATTGTGTAAAAAGGCTCTGTCATTAGAAAGTGGTCGTCAGTTAAAATAAAACCGATATTTCCAGTTTTCTTCGTCACAAGTCCTTTAGCTGATCTGGATGGATGATAATTAAGTTCTTTGATAGCCCGAAGAACTTTATTACGTGTAGCGGTTGAAATCCTTTTATTATTATGAATCGCTAAAGAAACAGTAGCGATGGAAACACCGGCTTTTTTTGCAACATCTTTTATTGTAGGTGACATAATCTAGTTAAACGCTTAACTTGATCCAAACTTAATATCTTTTTGTGATTTTGTCAAGAGAAAATTATGGCTATTCTAGAATAATAAGGAGGTTTTTTGATGAGGTTGCTTTCTAAGTTTGCTAAAACGTTTTAACAATTTTTACCATTTGGCTACTCTGAATTATTCAACTTTGATTTTAACAACAGCAGATAACAACTTTTCCGATTTAGCTTTCAATGTTATTACACCCCTTTTGTTATTTGATTGAATGACTGCCAATCCTAATCCGTTAAAAACTTTTCTCTGCGGAATTTTGTAGAGATCATGATCTAAAGGGTTTCCATTATCTACACCAATTAGTTTTCCTTCACCTTCAATAGTGAAGTGTATCATATTATCAGCCGTAGGAACTATGTTTCCTTTTTTATCTATTACGGAAACTTCGAAATGAACAACATCACGGCTGTCAGCGGAAATATTTTTTCTATCGGCTTTCAATTGAATTGCAAAAGGCTGCT
>CAZEDR010000485.1:0-1996 GCA_964510975.1 uncultured Melioribacter sp.
CAAACCGATTGTAAAACACTACGTTCCCTTCAACTCCCTTCTGCTGTGCTAACCATTGTAGAGAAAGTCGGTACGTTTCCCCTTCATGTTTAATAACGTTGGGATGAGTAGCACCAACTACGATATAAACAACATCCGGAAAACGTTTGACAATGCTTGGCAATGCAGAAATAACGGTTTCAATGCCTTTGTTTGCAGAAAGTAATCCGAAACTTAGAAGAACCGTTTTACCTTCAACTCCAAATAAATCTTTATTAAAACTTGGATCAACAAATGGAACATCCGGTATACCGTGGGGAATAAAATCAATTTTCCCGGCAGAGATATTATAAATAGATTGCAAGAATCCAGAACCACGTTCGCTCATTACGACTAACCGATCTGAAAGAGCAGCGACTTCTTCCAAAACACGTTTCTGATCCGGATCCGGATATTTCAACACGGTATGCAACGTTGTAACAATCGGCATTCGTAGTTCACGTAATAGCGCAATAATGTGACTTCCAACCTTGCCGCCAAATATTCCATATTCAAACTGTACGCATACCATATCCACATCATTTAAGTTTAGAAAATCCGCTGCTCGCAGATAAGATTCTATATCCTTCTCCATCAGTTCAAACCGAACTCGTGTTGGATAAGCATATCCTTCATCAATATCATTTACAGGCATAGCAATGCATGTTGTACCAGTGTATTGCGAAGCAATCGCTTCGCACAAATCCGTGGTAAAAGTTGCTATACCGCATTGACGCGGCAAGTAATTTCCAATAAAGGCTATTCGATTAATTGTAGTGTTTGTTATTTTCTTCTTTAATACCATAAACTCCTTTTGCTTAGGCCAATAGTTATTATCAAAACAAGCAGAGATAAAATTTTATTTGTTTGGTTTTACCTCTATAGCTTATTTCTTATCAATTAGTGATATGCTATTTTTTCACCGATTTAGAAGTAGAAGCATTTTCATTTTTGTAATCCTTCTTGGCAGTATTGTAAATTCTTTTTGCCGATTTTTTTTCAGCCTCAATTTTCTTCTCAGCAATTATTTTTGCTTTAACAACATTTAATTCAGCAATCACTTTGGCTTTGGTTACTTTGTTTTCAGCATCGGCCCCATTTGCTTCAACTTTGTTTTGCGCAATAATCACATCTGCATCTTCTTTCATTTCGGCTTCTAGTATATCTGCTTCTACTTTAGCGCGTGCAATCTTCTTCGCTTCTTCTGTTTTTTTTACAGCTTCAATTTTTTCTATCCCCAATTTTTCAGCTGCAATCTGTTTTGCCGTTTCTATTTTCTTTTCAGCTATTTGTTGTGAAGTATTATCTTTCTGCAGTGGTTGAGATTGAGCCAATAGTAACGTTGCCATAGTAAAGACCAAGAATAGGATTATGAGCTTTTTCATTTAGATACTCCGGTCATCACTTAATCTTTCTTCATTTCTTTAAGAACTTCTTTTAGCTCCGGATATAATATGATTGTACACACAACATTTATGGCTGAAAGAACACCAAATATCACGAGAGAATATGTTGAAAATTCCATTTCGGCTTCTCATTAAATAATTGACAAAGTCATTGGTACCAACTCAATAAATTGTATTCAACTAGTAAAGAATTTATAAACACTGTTAACAAAAACCGTTTGAGATTTTTCTGAAATGATATCCATAAATGGTAAAGAGTATAGCTAATGAAAACAGTTGTGGTTTACGCAATAACGTCCAAAAGAAAAGTTTCCAGTAATAAAATCTTTCTTCACCTACTATTCCCAATTTGAACATGGAACGAAATAGTGCGAGAACGTAATTTGAATTAAGATGAAACACTTTTTTCTTCTTCGGTTTATAATCCCGCAAAAAAGTTGTTACTCGTTCATAATAATATTTGGGTGAATAAATAGTATTCAGAATTTTTTGATATCCTTTAAGAAGTTCCGCTCTATCCATGTTAGGAATAAAGTTGACTGAAAAATCTGTGTTATTGCCGGTAAAATCCT
>CAZEDR010000486.1:0-1983 GCA_964510975.1 uncultured Melioribacter sp.
CAGAACTCCCGGTTGATAAACGACTTTCCATTCGAGGTGAGAGTTTTTACTAACCGCTTTCTTCCCCAAAGATTTTCCGTTTAAAAATAACTCTACGGACACACAGTTTGTATTTGCCCAAACATTAATTGTATCTCCAACTTTTCCATTCCAGTTCCAATGAGGGAAAATGTGGAGAACAGTTTTGTCGCTCCACCATGATTGATAATAGTAATAAAGATTTTTGGGGAAGCCACACATATCCATTATGCCAAAATGTGAATTGATATTAGGCCATGTATAAGGTGTTGGTTCCCCGCGGTAATCGAATCCCGTCCAGGCAAAACCGCCTGCAAGCCAATCTCTTTCATCGTAAAAATTCCACCATCTTTCTGCAGATGTTGTCCAGCCTGCCAAACTTGAAGCAACGTCATAATCTGCAACGTAAGCTTCTTCCGGAATATTTTTATAGATGCCGCGCGTGCAGAGCGTACTTCCTTCTTCTGTTCCCCATAAAATTTGCGATGGGTATTTTTTTCTATATTCATCAATAGAGCAGTTGTTTAAATAATTAAAACCACGCAAATTTATTACACTATTAATGCCATTATACTCGTGCGTATTAGAAGCATAGGTTGATAATCGTGATGGATCAATCTTTTTCTGCAAATGCATCAGCGATAAAGCAATCTCTCTTGCTTGATCTGATGTGTGCATATTCCACTCTTCGTTACCAATGGACCACGCAATTACAGATGGATGATTTCGATCTCTAAGAAGCAGTGTTTCAAATTGTTTTAATATTTCGGGACTGCTGCCGAGCAATCTGTTTTCATCAAGAACCAACATACCTAGTTTATCGCAAGCCTCAAGTAGCTCGGTTGTTGGCGGATTGTGACTCGTTCTATAAGCGTTGCAGCCCATTTCTTTGAGCCGCTCTATACGGTAATATTGTAATCTATCCGGCAGCGCAGAGCCTACTCCCGCATGATCTTGATGACAACAAACACCTTTTATTTTTACCGGCTTTCCATTTAAGGAAAAGCCTTTATCTTTGTCCCAACTTAAAGTTCTAATACCAAAATTTGTTTCTGTTCTATCAATTTCATTTCCATCACTTTCAACAACAGAAACCAACTTATAAAGAGTTGGGGCATCTATAGACCAAAGCGAAGGATTCTTCAGCTCAATTTCTTGCTGTATTATTTTATCGTTCAGTTTAGATAAATCAAATTGTACTGATTTTTTTGCTACAACATTTCCGTTGTTATCTAAAATGTAAGAATGAAGTTTACATACGCGATTTTGAAGCGATTTGTTTTCAATCTTTGTTTCAACATTTATCTCCGCCTTGTTTCCTTTTACATCTGTTGCAACGTAAGTTCCGTACAAAGGAATATTCACCGGATTAGTTTTAATTAACCAAACATGGCGATAAATTCCGGCACCTTCGTAAAACCAGCCTTCGAATGCAGTTGCGTTAACTCTAACAACGATTACATTTGGTTTCTCGTATTCCATGTAATCAGTTAAATCGTAACTGAATTCGTTATATCCGCTAAGATTATTACCAATAAAATGTCCGTTAAACCAAACAGTACAATCTCTAAATACGCCATCAAATTTTATTGTGAACCGTTTCCCTTTATCTGCTTTTGGAATGTTAAATGTTTTTCTATACCAGCCGATGCTTGTTTCGGGATACTTATAGCCTACTTTTTTGAAACCATGTGAACCATATTCCCATTCGGGTGTGTTGCTAAATTCTTGCTCTATTGCCCAATCGTGCGGCAAATCAATTTTACGCCACGAGGTATCGGCAAAGTCTGAATTGATTGCACCGGAGGCACCTTTTGCTTTTGAATATATCCAGCCGGTTCCATAATCAAAATCTTTTTGGTAGTCGGATGCATGCCCTAAACTAAATCTCCAATTAAAATCCATTAACAACTTTTCTCTGTCGGTCGAAGCAGATAGCAATTTGTCTTGTCCAATTACATTAAC
>CAZEDR010000487.1:0-1978 GCA_964510975.1 uncultured Melioribacter sp.
TAGCGCCATACTCGTGAAGCAAGCGGTATTTTAACACATCAAACTGAAGCTCGCCCACAACTCCAATAACTTTTTTGTTGCCGAGATTCTGTGTGAATAACTGCGCCAATCCTTCATCGGTTAAATACTGAATTCCTTTTGCCAGCTGCTTGGATTTGAACGGCTCGTTGTTTCTAAGAATCCTAAATATTTCCGGAGAGAAGCTAGGGATTCCGGTGTACATAAAAGATTCCCCTTCGGTAAGAGTATCTCCAATTTTGAAAATGCCCGAATCGTAGAGTCCTATAACATCGCCCGGATATGCTTCATCCAATACTGTTTTTGTTTGAGCCATAAAGGAAGCGGGATTGGCAAACTTCATATCTCTATCAAGTCTAACATGATGATAAAATTTATTGCGCTCAAATTTGCCGGAACAAACTCTTAAGAATGCAATTCTATCCCGGTGATTAGGATCCAAGTTGGAGTGAATTTTGAAAACAAATCCGCTGAAGTTTTTATCATCCGGCTTAACTGTGCCTTTTGTTGTTTCTCTGTCCCTAGGAGGAGGAGCAATTTCCACAAACGTTTCAAGCAGTTCATTAACGCCAAAATTATTAAGCGCACTGCCGAAAAATACCGGAGCTAAATTTCCTTTTGAATATTCTTCCAGAGTGAATTTTTCATAAATGCCATCTACAAGTTCAACATCATGTCTTAACTTCTTTGCATCGTCGCCAAAAATTTCATCCAGACCGTCATCATAAAGTCCGTTAAAAATTTTTACATCCTCTTCCACTTTTGTTTTGTTGGAATGAAAGAAAGCAAAAGTGTTTTTATAAATATTGTAAACGCCTCTAAAACTGACACCCATTCCAAGAGGATAAGTTAACGGTCTAACTCTAATTGATAACTTGGCTTCAAGTTCATCCAGCAATTCAATTGGGTCTTTACCTTCTCTATCCATTTTATTGATGAAGATAATAACCGGAGTTTTTCTCATGCGGCAGACTTGCATCAGTTTTTCCGTCTGCTCTTCTACACCTTTAACGCAGTCGATAACAAGTATTACACTGTCAACAGCAGTTAATGTTCTGTATGTATCTTCTGCAAAGTCTTTGTGCCCCGGTGTATCAAGAAGATTGATGTTGCGCTCTTTGTAATCGAAAGAGAGAACGGAAGTAGCAACCGAAATACCTCTCTGTTTTTCTATTTCGAGAAAATCGGAAGCGGCTGTTTTTTTGATCTTGTTCGATTTTACCGCGCCCGCCATTTGTATAGCCCCGCTGTACAAGAGAAACTTTTCTGTTAATGTTGTCTTGCCCGCATCGGGGTGACTTATGATAGCGAATGTTTTACGTTTTGTTATTTCTACACTAGACATTACTGTAACCTATTTACGGATTAAAATTTTATTAAGCTTATTGGGTGGCAAAACTGTTCGAAAGTAAGAGAAATAGGATTTCTGCAAACCCTCTTTCTTCTAAATTGGATAGTATGTTAAATATTGTTTGTTCACGCACTTCAAAAATAACACTATTTAGCATAAGTTTGTGAAAATTATTTTGCTCTGGGATGTTCGGTTGAGAGCACTAAAATAAGCTATTCGAAAAAAAAGGATTAAAATGAAAACTGTAATTGTACTCTTGCTTGTCTGTTTTTCTTTTCTATTAGCTCAGAATGAAATGATTAGACTAAAACTGCCGGCAATCTTTTCGGATAATATGGTTCTTCAGCAAAAAACTGATGCGGCTTTCTGGGGAACTGCCGATGCCAATCAGAAAGTTGTAGTTAACGCAAACTGGGGGAAAAGTGTATCAATAAAATCTAAAGAAGATGGAACTTGGCTGGTAAAAATAAAAACGCCCAAAGCTGGCGGACCATTTGAAGTGAAAATTACTTCGGGGAACGAAACTATTTCCTACAAAAATGTTTTGATTGGAGAAGTATGGCTTTGCTCAGGACAATCAAATATGGAAATGCCTTTAGCCGGCTGGCC
>CAZEDR010000488.1:0-1969 GCA_964510975.1 uncultured Melioribacter sp.
ATACTCCCCAAGTTCAGCTTTACATTCTCTTCTTAAATACAAACATACCAATTTTATTTTTCGAGTGTAAACGACTTATCATCATTGTTGAGGATTTAACGGTGAGCATGTAACGTAACTTTTCTTTCTCTCGGGAACGGGTATATCAGGCAAGCATAAATAAAATGAAAAGTGAAAGGTCAAAGGTGAAGGGGAGAAAGTGAAATAAGAAAATTTGCCGGAATTTTAAGTTAGTCTATTTTCATAACAACTAAATTGTAAATTAGCAGCCAAAGTTTTTCCCTTTACTAAAAATTTTGTAAATGAGCTTATGGATTCAATTTTACAGATTAACAAATTGCTGATAAAACACTTTGGCATTCCCAAGCGGCAAAATCCTTTGCCCGATCCACTGGATACTTTGATTGCCACTATTCTTTCTCAGAATACGAATGATAATAATTCTTATAAAGCATTTAACAATCTCAAGAGCTCTTTTCCGGATTGGGAAACTGCAACTGATGCAAAAAGAAGCACAATTGAAAAGCTGATTAGAGTAGCCGGTCTGGCTCCCGCAAAATCTAAAGCCATTAAAAATCTTCTTGTTGATCTAAAGGAGAAGTATGGCAGACTCTCACTCGATTTTGTGAATGAGTTAAGTAACGATGAAACTCTTTCTAAACTTACTTCTTATGATGGTGTTGGAGTTAAAACCGCTTCTTGCGTTTTGCTTTTCGCGATGAATAAAAATGTATGTCCGGTTGATACGCATGTACACCGCACAACAAACCGGATTGGAATTGTAAATGAGAAAACTCCCGATAAAACTTTCTATTCGCTAAATAAAAATCTCCCGGATGGAACAGCGCACTCATTCCATACAAATTTAATTCTGTTAGGAAGGGAAATATGCAAACCTACAAACCCGGGATGCGGTGTTTGTCCTCTTAAAAAAGTTTGTAAGTTTCCGGATAAGAATTTGGAAGCTAAAACTTCCAGCGACAAAAAGAGAATTCTTTTGCTGGATAATATTGGAATCTAATAACCAATCACTAATCACCAATAACTGAATCATCATGTGGCTAATTTTTGCAATACTAAATCCAATTTCAGAAAGCTTGCGCAGTTTGTTCATCAAGCGGGCTTCCGGCAACGTGGATCCGATACTAATTTCATGGTCGAATAATGTAATTCCATTTATAATTTTCCCGCCAATGCTTCTTTTGATTGACTTGAAGTTTAACACGCAATTTTGGATTGGCTTTCTCGGCTCGGGAATTATCCAAGTGATCAACACTGTAATTTACATGCGTGCAATTTCGAAAGGGGATATCTCAACAGTAATGCCGATGCTCAGTTTCACTCCGCTTGTTCTTCTAATTGCTTCGCCATTTACAATTGGAGAGTTTCCCTCTTCAATAGGACTAATCGGAATCTTGCTGGTGGTTTTAGGTTCATACTTGCTTAATCTTGATCTCAAAAAAATGAATCCGCTTGAACCATTTAAAGCAATTCTTAAAAACAAAGGAACCCGCTATATGCTGGTTGTAGCCGTTCTTTGGGGAATTTCCGGCGTGTTCGATAAAATTTCAATTAACAACTCTTCTGTTCTTCAGCACGTTACTTTTCTGAATGTTCTAGTCTTCATTTCGATGACGGTTATTGTTGTTTCTCAAAATAAATTTGATCTCGGCAAAATGAAAGAAAGCAAAGCCGATTTGTTCTTAGTCAGCCTTTTTACAACCGGCTCATATCTTTTTCACTACATTGCGCTTTCACTCACTTTAGTAGCTTATGTAGTTTCGATGAAACGCATTAGCGGCGTGTTTTCGGTGCTTCTCGGCGCTTACTTCCTAAATGAACCAAACCTACGCCAAAGATTGTTAGGGAGTATAGTTATGTTCATTGGCGTGCTTCTAATTGTCTTTTCCTAATAAAAGACACAATGTTTGTTATAACTAAGCACTTCCATATATTTGGACAAAATTTC
>CAZEDR010000489.1:0-1967 GCA_964510975.1 uncultured Melioribacter sp.
CAAAATTAATATTGTAACTCGTACAAAATCTTTATCCTTAACATACGAGTCACAAAGGCACTAAGAAATTACAATGTGCATAACCTCAGTTATTTGATCAACAACAATTTTTTACTTGCAACAAATTTACCGGCTTGCATTCTGTATATGTAAATACCGCTTGCCATCTCTCGACTCCGCTCGAGATGACGTGCATTAAACTTTACTTCATAATTGCCCGGCGCTTTAACTTCGTTAACAAGAGTAGTTACCTCGCCGCCAAGTATATCATAAACTTTGATGCTTACGTTTTCATTAATTGCCTCTGCCGGAACCGAATATTTTATTGTTGTTTCTGGATTAAACGGATTTGGATAATTCTGTGCAAGCTGATATTCCGATGGAGTTGAAACTTCTGTATCCACATCGGTAATGATATTGGAAAGACACTCATCAAAATAAATTCTTCCGGATGTTAATCCTTTACCGGTTTGAACAATATCAATACTCTTAAACTGAATTGCACCGCTTCCCGGAATTCGATTCAAGCTGATCTTTTTCATTTTCCAGCCGGTCCAGTTAATTGTATCAATTTTCACTTTCTGTTCAGTGGAACCAGCTCTTGCAAATCGGTATTCAAGAATATTATTGCTTGCGTCTCCGAAAACCCAAACACCAAATTCAGCAGAAGAACTTTCACCAAGCGAAATTGGATTTTTAATTGCTAAATCAACAACACCTTCGGTACCGGAAAAAGTATACTCTAGTCTGCCCGCATAATTTCCAGCTTTAATTTTTGTGTTAAGAATTGAGAGAGTGGTCAGATTGCTTACAACACCTTTTGTGCTTGCAGAAGCGGCTGGCGACTGCCAAACATTCTCAGCCTCAAATCCTTCAAGAACATTTCCTGTAAAAGTAAGATTCTTATCGGTTCTGAATTCTACTATGTAAGTTGTTGGGGAATAAACAAATTCAACGTCGCCAATTCCCTCTTTTACCACTGCTTTATATTTAGAATTTGGACTGAGCGGTGCTTTCGGTTCAAATTCTATTATTCCTTGATTGTACTTTCCTATAATACCGGTTATTGGAACGCTATTTCCCAGACTATCAGAAAGCGATATTTTTTGTGCCATTGTAGTGGCATTGATTCCCCTCTCAAACCAAATCCTTACTATTACAGTTGTGGAAATATTTTCATCTCCATTGGCCGGATAAATAGAAACCAAATCTAATTTTGCTCTTGTTGTAAATCGAAATGTTTTCGGCTGCAAAAGGTTGTAGCCAAAATGCGTTTTAGCTGCTTGAGAAATAACTACTGTGTATTTTACGCCCGGCTCATAACATTTGGAAGGAGTAAAAGTTAACTGCTTAAAATCCGTATCCCATTTAAAACTTCCGTCAACAGCCGGAGTAATAGAAAACGCGCTTTGTGTTTCGGCGGCTAGCATTCTTATATCAAAATTAACTACAACCGGCGCCACATTACTTACTTCGTTTACGCTATCTGCCGGAGAGTAACTAACAACTTTAGGAGGTTCGAGAATTGGATTTAGAGTCATCATTCTATCACTAAATACAGATTCGTTTGCTTTAACGGTAACACTTGCAGTGTCCGGTTTCATTTTATCAACTTCAACAATCACTTTGTAAGTGCCGGGAGAAACGCCATCAAACAAATAATATCCGTTGTTAAAGCTGTCGCCGGTATAAGTTTTACCGCCCGGCTCCAACTTAACTTGTACATTGTTTACAGGTTTGTATCTGTCGTTTGTTGTTAATGGGCTATATGAAGCTGGTACGGTTTCCAACATATCGCGAACTATACCGGCAACAGTTCCTTCTTTAAAAACTCCGCCATTAAAATATTTCAAAAACGCGCGGGCAATTCCCCAAGCCTCATGTTTTAGATAACCTTCACTTTTCAATCTAAAACTTTCCGGTGTGTAATCGTGAAATGAACCTTCTGAAAGTGTTCCCGGCATATT
>CAZEDR010000490.1:0-796 GCA_964510975.1 uncultured Melioribacter sp.
AATCTCCGATAATCAAGGAAAGATAGGAATAGACGCGCCAAAGAGCGTTCAAATCCTTTGTGGCGAAGTTTACGAGAAGGTTAAGCAAAGTACATTAGAAGCGTCAAAAGTTACTGCTGCGCCAAGCGTAGATTTGCAAAAATATAAAATCAAAAAAGTGTAAGTATGAATCTCGATAACGAAAGAGTGAAAATTCTTGTAATTGATGACGCGGATGTAATCCGGAATTCACTTAAAAAATTTCTATCAGAGTACGATGTTGAAGTTCTTACTTGCAACGACGGCTTAGAAGGATTGCAAAGCGCTATAGAAATTAAGCCTCAGTTAATCTTTCTTGATTTAATGATGCCGAACTTGGATGGAATCCGTCTTCTTCGTGTTCTCAAAGTTTTAGAAGATTTGAAACACATTCCGGTGATAATAATTAGCGGACACACGGATAAAACTAATGTACTTGCAGCTATGGAAGCCGGCGCAGAAAAGATTGTTTCTAAACCTCTTACAAAAGAAGTTTTGATAAAAGCAATCAACGATGTACTCGGAAACAATTTTCTTGCAAGCACAAAAAGGCTTGCTCAGCTTTCATCTTATGAAAAAGACCAGATGAACAGAGAATTGAAAAAATATTTTGCTGTTACTCTTGTTCAGAAGAAAGATACAATAAAGCAATCTTTAGCCAATAAGAATAAAGAACTATTAAAACTCATTGTGCATGAGCTGAAAGGTTCGAGCGGAACAGTTGGCTACACAAACGTATCAGAACTTTGCCGCGAAGTTGAAGGAGTTGTTTTAGCGC
>CAZEDR010000490.1:833-1966 GCA_964510975.1 uncultured Melioribacter sp.
TGGCAAGAAATTGGCATAAAATGCGAATCACTTCTTGGCAGTTTAACAGAAATAGAAACTAATTTAGCTAAGTAGGTGTTATTATGTTTGTAATTATTGGATTTGTTGTAGTAACGGCATCAGTAGTTGTAGGCTTTACTATGGCTGGCGGCAATCTTATTCTCCTTATTCAGGTCTCTGAGTTTGTTGTCATTGGCGGCGCCGCTTTAGGAAGTCTCTTAATTGCTTCACCTCTACCGCTCATCAAAAAAATAATAGCTTCTATTACTAAATCTTTTGGAAGCCACGGAAACACTAAACAAGATTATATGCAATTGTTAAAAGCCTTTAGCGATTTATTTTTGATTGCGCAACGCGAAGGTTTGCTTGCTATCGAAAAACACATTGAAGCACCGGATAAGAGCGATATATTGAAGAAGGCTGATAAATTTATTCACGATAGTTACCGCAAAAGTTTTTTTTGCGATACCATGAAAGTTATGCTTGCCGGTTCTGTTCCTCCGCATGAGCTGGAAGGATTGATGGATGCTGAAATTGAGACTTACGAGAAGGAAAATAAACCAGTATATGAAGGATTAGCGCGAGTAGGCGACTCTCTACCCGGACTTGGTATAGTTGCGGCGGTTTTAGGAATTATTATAACTATGAGTTCTATTAATGATGGAGCAGAAGCTGTGGGTCATCACGTAGCCGCTGCTTTGGTGGGAACGTTTCTTGGTGTGCTGCTTGCATACGGATTTGTAAACCCTCTTGCTGCAAATATTGCGCATAGCCAGGAAGAAAGTGTTCAAGATTTATTAATTATTAAATCATACATACTTGCTTACGCAAAAGGCAACCCGCCATTTGTAGCTGCAGAAATTGCAAGAAGATCAATATTCTTAGACCAAAGACCAACATTTACAGAACTTGAGTCATCGCTTAGAGGAAAGAAATAATGGAAGGCTCTAACGAAACTCCAATTATTGTAAAAAAGATTCACAAACATGGCGGGCATCATGGCGGCGCATGGAAAGTTGCTTACGCCGATTTTGTAACAGCTATGATGGCGTTGTTTATAGTGCTCTGGATTTTAAATGCAAAACCTGAGGTAAAAGAATCCATTGCAGGTTACTTTAAAGATCCGGTTGGGT
>CAZEDR010000491.1:0-1956 GCA_964510975.1 uncultured Melioribacter sp.
AATACTTACTCTATACAAAGTAAATAACAAAGGAATTAAAATGGAAAAACCTCGTCTTAGTTTCTGGCAAATTTGGAATATGAGTTTTGGATTTCTCGGAATTCAATTTGGATTTGCGCTGCAGAATGCAAACGTCAGCAGAATTTTTGAAACTCTCGGTGCCAAAATTGATGAGATACCAATCTTATGGATTGCCGCACCGGTTTCGGGATTAATCATCCAGCCGATTATCGGGCACATGAGTGATAAGACCTGGAATAAACTTGGAAGAAGAAGACCCTACTTTCTTGCAGGTGCAATTCTCGCTTCTCTTGCTTTGTTCATAATGCCAAACTCTCCTGCATTATGGATTGCGGCAGGTATGCTCTGGATTATGGATGCATCAATAAATGTTTCGATGGAACCGTTCCGTGCATTTGTAGGTGATATGCTTCCATCCGAACAGCGCACCACCGGTTTTTCAATGCAAAGTTTTTTTATTGGAACTGGAGCGGTTGTTGCTTCCGCTCTTCCTTATGTAATGACAAACTGGTTCGGGATAAGCAACATTGCGGCAGCTGGACAAATTCCAGCTTCTGTAAAATTTTCTTTTTATATCGGCGGACTTGTATTCTTCCTCGCAGTTTTATGGACTGTATTTTCTTCTAAAGAATATTCCCCTGAAGAAATGGAAAAATTTTCTTCCTCTGAAGATTCCAAATCACAAAATGAAAGAGATGAAGAACTAGTTAAACATTCTACACTTTATCGCAATGGATTGATCTGGTCTGTGATTGGAATAACCCTATTTCTCGTATTCTACTTTTTTATTTATATGGATTACGGTTTAGGAGTTTTCTTCTCGGGCATATTTGTTTTTGGAGTTATCCAGATTCTTGTAGCATGGCTAACTCAAAATTCTAAAACGAGAGAGGGATTGGTTGAAGTTATTAATGATCTCTACAAAATGCCCAAGACAATGATTCAGCTTTCATACGTTCAGTTCTTCTCATGGTTCTCTCTATTTGCAATGTGGATCTATACAACTCCTGCTGTAACAAGGCACATTTACGGCGCTACAGATACAACTTCTGCACTATATAATGAAGGTGCCGATTGGGTTGGCGTTCTTATGGCAGTCTATAATGGATTTGCGGCTGTGATGGCTTTTGTAATCATGTGGCTCGCGCAAAAGTTCAATCGAAAAACTGTTCACATGATCAGCTTAATCTGCGGCGGAATTGGATTGATATCTTTCTATTTTATTAAAGATCCTAAGATGCTTATTATCTCTGAACTTGGAATTGGTTTAGCATGGGCATCAATACTTGCAATGCCTTATGCAATTCTCACCGGTTCACTTCCAAGAAAGAAGATGGGAGTCTATATGGGGATCTTCAATTTCTTTATTGTTATTCCGCAAATAACTGCTGCTGCAATTCTTGGCTTCTTTGTTAAAAATCTTTTTGGAGATCATGCAATTTATGCAGTTGTGCTGGGAGGATTTTCAATGATAATAGCTGCGGCAATGGTAAACTTTGTAACGGATAAAGACTAATCAAAAAATAAAAGAGGCAATCTCAAAAGTAATTTTCAAATAATAAATCTGCGGTTATCAGTATCATCCGCGTTATCCGCGGTCTATTCTAAAATTAATAATTACTTTTGAGACGCCTTCTTCTCTGCTTAATTCAATTTCAGTATCATCCATCCTCGCGGCTTAACACTTAGATAAATTTTATTATCAACAATTTTATAAGTGGTGTTATTGGATAGATTAACTGCTGATTGAGATTTATAAATTGCCGGCAAACTAAAATTTACTTCTTGCACTTCCCCTGTTTTGTTCAACACCGTAACAACTCTTTCATAAAAATCGGAACGGCAGTAAGCAAAAGTTTTTCCATCTGCCTGCAGAGGATAATAATCACCATATCTTAATGCAGAATTCTCGGAACGGAGTTTTACAATTTCACT
>CAZEDR010000492.1:0-1940 GCA_964510975.1 uncultured Melioribacter sp.
ACAAGCAACACATGCATAAACTATACAAGTTTGTTCCGGTTGAAGCCAAGCTAAAAACACATATGCTAAATCGGGAACGGTTACTGCGATAATCATTGCCCACGTCCAATGCTTCAATCCTTTTTTCACAACTAGTAAACCGCCGAGTATTCCTCCAAGCAAAAGCGCAACAGTTCCGGCAAGTCCGTTTACCAAACCAACATCAGTGGTTGATAATCCCAATCCGCCAAGTTCTCTCGGATCCATTAGAAATACTGTTACAATTTTCTCAAGCTGAGCTTGACCAAAATTGTAAAAAAGTAAAAACAAAATTATGATGATGATTTTTTTCTTTTCAAAAAATCTTGCAAAGCTACGGAAGAATTCTTTTCCCGTTGAAGAAACTCTTCTATTGCCGGCAGGCTTGTCATCATCCGGTTCAGGTAAAATTGCTCTGTGATAAAAGAAGAAGAGAACGAAAACAAAGGCTAACGCAATAAATGTTATAGTCCAAGCAAGTGGGATTTGCTGCGATTGTGCCTTAAATATAGCAACAGTTTTCTTTGCCACATTTGAATCTAGTTGTAGAACAGTAAACGCTGGCCTATCCCAATTCTTATCCGTGAAGCGAAGGTCTTTACCTTCAATTACTTTTATTCCATCTTGCCCTTCAAGAAAATCAACGTTAATAAAATACTCGCTTCCCTCATTTGGCTTTTTTGAAAGCACAAACTTTACAATACCAATATTTCCGGCCAAATCTTGCATGTTGGAAGTATCCGGCAGCTCAAGCTGCTCGCGAGAAAAACCATTCATAATGTTAAAGCTTTTTGCGAAATGTTTATAAAAACCAATCTGTTCACGGGTTTTGGGGCGCGTGCTAATTTCAACATAAGACGGTTTTGCAATCACGCGCAGCATTCCGGAAAGTTCTTTGGTTTTTACGGAATCAACTTTTATCGTTTCTTCAAAAAATTTATTCGGATTGGCAACTGCTCTAAATTCAGCCGGTGAAAGTGAGAGTAGTTGTTCCATCTGTCCGGCAAACAACACTATCACTAATTGCCCAACTACCAAGGCTATTTTATAAAACGAAGAGCGAAATCCAATAAAAAAAGATTGTTTGCTTTCCTTTAATCCGAGCAAATAAAAACCATCCACAGCAACATCATGCGTAGCAGAAGCAAAGGCGAGAAGCCACAAGAAAATTATAGAGAATTGAAAAAAGTCGGGAACGGGAATTGTTAAACCTACACCGGCGAGAGCTACACCAATCGCTAACTGCATTAGTAAAATCCAGTTTCGCTTTGTTCCAACAACATCAATTAGAGGCGCCCAAAATGGTTTTATAACCCATGGCAGATATAACCAGCCGGTGTAAAGAGTAATATCGGCGTTGGAAATTCCCATTCGTTTAAACATTATTACAGAAAGAAACATTACAATAGCAAAGGGTAATCCTTCAGCAAAGTAGAGAGATGGAATCCAGCCCCAAGAGCTTTTGGTTTTTTCAGCAGCGACTTCTTGTGTGTTCATTTTCAAATCGGGATAATTTATAATGATTGGAAATTTACTTGTTATGAAGTAAGGCTTTCACTCAGTTCATTTCAATTTTGATGCTAAAATAGGTAAAATGACGCGAACAAAAAAGATTCATAGCACAAGTTGAACTACTGATAAATACTAATTAGATTGATGCGTACGAATAAAACACTTCGAAAAATAAATTGAGAGGATTAGATTATGAGTTTACTAAAACTATCAAGAATTGCCGCACTATTATTTATTGTGATGATTATTGCAGTAGGCTGCAAAAAAGATGATAACCCAACGGAAAATACAAACTCACCTTTTGTTGGAACCTGGACACTCACTAAACTAAGCGCTATGATGGGAACCACTCCAGTTGAAATGACACCGGAACAAGCGGGAACACAAATGACTATTGTTGCAAAAGATGA
>CAZEDR010000493.1:0-1902 GCA_964510975.1 uncultured Melioribacter sp.
GAATATAAATATTTCCGAAAGGGAAACGAAGTTTACCTTAATAATTCTTAGCTGCCGGAGCCTTGATCATGGCATACGCCAACATCTTTGCCAATCACTTTAACACTTTCTTGAAGTTCTACAACCGCAGATTCATTCCAAATATTTCCGTTTAGAATTTCGAAAATGTATCTCGTTCCACTTATTTGATAATACAATTGTTTCTTCTGATCTCCGGTTTTGCGCGTGATTACTAAAGTTCTTTTGAATCTTGTGGATAAATCTTGTCCAATTTGAGCAGTTAAGATATTTGTAGGCAAATTTGAAGAAACAATTTTTGAACTTAGAGTAACTTCATAAACGGCTTTATCGGAGCGGCAATCTGCAATTGCCGATGTTGGTTTAAGTGAATCAGAATAAGCAACAGCGCGGTAACGTATATTTTGAAGCGGAACATAAAAGTAAACGTAACTAAAGTGTTTAATAGGAACGCTTACTGAACTATTAGTAAATGTTGTGCCGCTAAGTTCTTCATTTCCGCCGGAAGAAATTGAAACAGCCTTGATAAGCGATGGATTAATTCCGGAAATGTTAACTGGTACTTGCAGATTTGCCGGCGAGTTAAAATTTAATCCGGTTGGTTCGAGAGATAATGCTTCGATGATAAATCTGTCATTCATTAGAATCGGAATGCCGGAACCGAGCACTTGCGTAACGCTTATATCACTATTTTGAGAAAGAGCGTTTGCCGGTATTTGTAAAATACGGTTTGTGTTCAAACCAACAGTTCCACCTGTTGCGGCATTAATTGTAACCGGCATCTCTTTTTTGAAAAGTTTAAGTGAAAGCACTAAAGAAACATCTTTCTTAACTACAACATTTCTTGTTATCCCAATGTAGCCGGCTTTGTTAGCGGTTAGTTGATATGAACCGGCGCTTATTTCTGATCCAAAATTAAAATTTCCGCTTGCATCAGTTTGCTTGAGTACACTGTTCAAAGTTATATTAACTCCGGAAAGAGCGCCGCCACTTGTTTCATCAGAAACAATTCCGTTAATAACTGCGAGATCAGCGCTTCCGGTTTTTGTTTCTTGATTGGGATTTTCTTTTTGTATGTCGCAGCTAAAAAATAAAAAAGTAGTGATGGCGAGAAATACGAAAAAGCTAACTTCATTTTTCATGGCTGTTAAATATTTGTTAGAGGTTATATAGAAATATACTTTTATTTCAGCCAAACTGAACTAATAAGTTGAGTTTACTTTTGCTGCCAATTTGCACATCTTTGAAAAAATAATTGAGGACGAAATGACTTTAGATGTTTTAATTTTTGCCGCCCATCCCGATGACGCGGAACTTTCTATGGGCGGAACAATAGCTAAACTTGCAAAACTTGGTTTTAATGTTGGCATAATAGATTTAACTAAAGGTGAACTTGGCACGCGCGGATCTGCTGAAACAAGGAAACTTGAAGCTGATAAGTCTTCGGAAATACTTTCGGTCGCTTTCCGCGAAAATCTTGGTCTGAAGGACGGTTCGATAAAATTTAGTGATGATTATCTAAAAAAAATTATTTCGAGGATTAGAAAATTTCAGCCGAAGCTTGTTTTTGCGCCTTACTTTAACGACCGTCATCCGGATCACATTGGCGCAAGCCAGTTAGTTAAAGAAGCTTTTTTCTTTTCTGGCTTGCCAAAGATTGAAACTGAGGACAATGAGCGGATACAAATTCCTTATCGTCCGCAAAAGATTTTCTATTACATGCAGACTTATGAATTTAAGCCATCCTTTATTTTTGATATAAGCGAAACATTCGAAACTAAAATGAAAGCTGTTCTTGCTTACGATACTCAGTTTCATAATGCGGAAAGCAAAGAGCCTGAAACATTTATCAGCCAGCCAATATTTCTTCAATTCGTAGAAGCG
>CAZEDR010000494.1:0-1901 GCA_964510975.1 uncultured Melioribacter sp.
GCGTGTCTTTGCTTGGCCACCACGATTTTGCACCGTACGGCTCGCTCAAAGTCCAGATTATCGGCTGTCCGGAGTGAGCTGTAAAAACAAAGTCTCCAAATCCGGCACTTTGCGGATAGCCGCTATACTTGATTATAACTGCAATTAATTCTCCTTTCGCATATTCCTTTTCTAAATTTATCTTTAGTTGATTACTGCTCTGAGAATAAGCCACAGTAACATTGTTAGATGTAACGGAAGTAACTGCCATCGTTTTTACAAGGTCGAGATAGAAGTTGGTTAGCTTGTCGGTTGCCGACCAAGCTTTAACAGTAACCTCGCCGGTTAGTAATTTACTATTGTAGTTGACGGAGAGATTTAGTTTATAATAGGTAACATCAATTTTGTCGTCGCCGGGATATGCAACTTTGCTAAGCCGGTTTGAACTATTGAACGCTCTAATTTTTCCTTCGGAACAATATTGAGTGGCGTTGTCTTGAGCTGTTATTAAATTTGTTAAGACAATCAGAATTATAACGGTAAGCAGTTTTTTCATAAGTCACTTCAAAATTTTGTTGTAAGATATTCTCAAATCAATAAAATGAAAAGGCAAATATGTGCGCCCAAAACTTAATAAGAACAATCCGGTGAAAAAAGTATTTGCTATATTTTGCAGCACAAAAACCGATAACTAAAACGGCAATTCTATGTGGCGAGTAATCAAGAATATCAGCTTAACTAAATGGATTGTTATCTCAATGATTTTGGGAATGGCCGGCGGGACGTTATTTCCGGAACAATCTCAGAACATTAGAATAATCTCGAACGTTTTTTTAAGAATGATAAAATCCATAATCGTTCCATTATTGTTTGGAACGCTGGTAGTTGGAATTGCCGGGCACAGCGATGATCTGAAAGTAATCGGTCGGTTGGCTCTCAAAACAATTTTCTATTTTGAAGTTGTAACCACGATAGCTTTATTCATTGGTTTGATAGCTGTAAACATTGTTCGCCCGGGAGATGGAGTTTCGCTACAAGTTGCAAAGGTATCCGATTCAGCACTGGCGCAGAGCCAAATTACATTTCAAGGAATGATTGAACACGTTGTTCCAAAAAGTATCTTTGAAGCCGCCGCAAATAATGAGGTTTTACAAGTTGTGTTCTTCGCAATTTTGTTTGGAGTTGCATTAACCCAGGTAAAGGGAAAACCAAAAGAAGCAATTCTTGGTTTCTGCGAAGGACTATCAGAGGTAATGTTCAAGTTTACAAACATTGTAATGAAGTTTGCCCCGTTCGGAATTGGCGCGGCTATGTGGTACACAATTGGGCACAGCGGACTTTCAGTACTAATAAATCTTGGTCAGCTTATTCTAACGTTTTATGGCGCTCTGGCAGTTTTTATTCTCGTGGTTTTTGTTCCGGTTTTATTCATCGCAAAAATACCAGTAAGAAGATTCTTGAGCGCTATTAAGAATCCAGCTTTGATTGCATTTACCACAACTTCATCAGATGCGGCGCTGCCTGATGCATTCAAACGTATGATAAATTTTGGTGTGCCTAAGAAGATAGTTTCATTTGTACTTCCAACCGGCTACTCATTTAATCTTGACGGCTCAACACTTTACCTTTCTGTTGCATCAATCTTTGTTGCGCAAGCCGCCGGAATTCAACTTTCAATCTCTCAACAGTTGCTGATGATGCTTACTTTAATGATTACGAGCAAAGGTGTTGCTGCGGTTCCTCGCGCGTCGTTAGTAATTCTTTCCGGTACGCTTGTTTCGTTTGGCTTGCCGTTAGAAGGTGTTGCTGTAATTCTTGGTATTGATGAAATAATGGATATGGCACGTACAACTGTTAATCTTGTAGGCAACTGTTTGGCTTCCGCAGTAATGGCTCGTTGGGAAGGAGAGCTTGATACCAGC
>CAZEDR010000495.1:0-1876 GCA_964510975.1 uncultured Melioribacter sp.
ATCTGTTGTGTTATTCTAGTTAAATTTTCGCAGTAGGCAGACACTTTTGAATAGTGTGTTTTAATAAAAAGAGATTCACGTTCTCCAACAAAGTATTTTCCGATGCCAGATTTAAATTCAATCGGGCATATCCCTATTTCAATGATTTCGTTAGTTTTACCTTCTTGTTCTTTTCTATCCCAGCAAGTAGCTTCAACATCCACAACAAGTATTTGGTCAAGTTTTAACATATAATTCTCATTTAAATTTTATAAGCAAACCCCTTTCTGATATTTGTTATATTTTCTTCAATTCTATCAGCATATTTAAAAGATATTTCATGTTTCATCGTTTCAATTATTGGTTCAATATTTTTATCAATAGTTTTTATAAACAACCCGAGCATTTCCATATTATTCATATCATCATGATATATAATATTTTTTGCTCTAGGACTCCACATATCTACTGCTTCCTGTGAAAAGGCCAACAAAAAGTCAGCCTTCTTAATTACTGGGTTGGTTATAGGTTTATTATCAATTACAACAGATGCTTGTGATGCACCACCTCGGGCTTCTGGCCCATAGGATTTAATCAAGGTTACATACATCCCTTGATGTACTGCTGTTTTAGCCAACAACATTGCCAAAAATTGAATACCTTGACCGCCACGACCTGAGACAATTACTTTCATATTATACTCCTGCAACTTTTTGGTTATAATACTTTATCGAATATTCATACGACTTTTTGACATTGCCCCAGAATGTTGGACACGGAGCAATAACTTCAATTAGTGAGAATCCATCATAATTAAGTGCTTCTTTCAATTGTTCTTTGAACTTATTAATTCCATCTTTAGTAGCTGAAGTGGTTAGATAATACCTTGCTTTAAGATTCTGTTTCATCAGCAAACTCACATTCAATGGTATACCATGTTCAATTTCTTTTCTACCATTAACTGAAGTCTTTGTTTTTATATCTAATGGTGTTAAAGCTGACATTTGATGTCCAGTCATACCAAATTGCTGATTGTTAATAAGCACACACACAATCCTTGGATTTCTAAGAATTGTATGTATCAATTCACCAGCACCAATCGTGCAGCAATCTCCATCCCCAGCATATACAAGAATCGGGCTATCATGTAAACACATCTTTGCTGCAGTTGCGACACTTAAGGCTCTACCATGAGCCGAACTAATAGCATCAACCACTTCAAAGAGGTCGGGTAATCCTACTGAACAACCAACTGAGCCGATGAGGATTCCTTTTCTTTCAATTAATTCCTTCTCTACGGTTTTAGCTATTGTTATATGTCCGCAACCCGGGCAAAATTTATGTGGTAACATTACATCCTCTCCATTATTTTATCAGCATCTGGTACAGCATGAGCAAAAACAATGCTCTGTATATTTGCTTTTGGGAAATGATATCTCATTATATCGTAAAGTTGGCGTCCTCCAATTTCAACCACTGTTAGAGATTTCACTTTATCTATATTTTCAAATTTGAATGGATTTAGTAAAAGAGGGACAATATAACCCATGTCTTTCTTTTGTGCTACTTCTTGAATTACTCTTCCAATGGTACCTATACCAACTATATAATTTCCATTGTTATGATGTTTTACTTTCATTATTTCTGGCATGAATGTCTTGCAAACCGATAACATAGTCTCTTCACGTTCTATGATAAACTTAATTTGTTTATCTTGTTCATCATCGCCCATTTTATACGATTGTATAATTCTACGTGATGTTATAATATTGTTTTTGTGTTTACCTACTGCCCAGTCTTTGTTAGGAATAAATGCACTCTTATAGATTATAACTGGCTCATACATTTGACCTAAAGTAGCATCTACCATAACAATAACAGGGATTCTAAGAGTATC
>CAZEDR010000496.1:0-1858 GCA_964510975.1 uncultured Melioribacter sp.
CATGATAATAAGCCGAGATGCCGAGAATGTATTTACTCATTTGTTCTTCTGTTAGAGAAAAAAAAGTCGCTCCAAACGGAGCGACACAAAATTAACTTATTTCGTTGTTCTTTAAAACTAATTCAGCGTAATTCTTGTACCGCAATTTTCTTTTGCGAGCTCTTCTTCACAAGTTATAATTGCTTCCTTTCCGCCATTCTCAACAAAATCAATAGCGGCTAGTATTTTGGGACCCATACTGCCAGCTCCAAATTCCCCATACTCATAATATTTACGAGCTTGTGCGACTGTAAGATGATCGAGCTGAATTTGATTTGGTTTGTTATAATTGAGGAAAGCTTTTGGAACATCAGTAATAATGTAAAAGCGTTCTGCCTTAACTTCTCTTGCAAGTACTGCAGAAGCCAAATCTTTATCAATAACAGCTTCAATTGCTTCGAGATAACCGGTATCGCTATGCCAGAAAACTGGAATTCCACCGCCGCCGGCACCAATAACAATGTGTCCCTTTTCAACCAGATCGCTGATCACTTCGTTATTCATCACCTCTAGCGGCTTAGGAGAGGCTACTACGCGTCTCCAGCCCCGTTTACGGGCATCTTCTTTGAAAACCCAATCATTGGCCTTGCCAAGCAGTTCCGCTTCCTCTTTGATGTAATATGGACCAATTGGTTTGGTTGGTGATTGGAATGCGGGATCGTTAATATCGATTAGCACTTCTGTAATTACAGCAACTACATTCTTTTTAACTTTCGCGTTATTGAGAGCATTTCTCATCTGGCGTTCAATCATGTAACCGATTCCACCTTGGGAATCGGCTACACAAATATCTAAAGGCATTTTAGGAATTTTATACTCTTTAAAACCGGCTTCATTTCTCAGCATAATATTTCCAACTTGAGGACCGTTGCCGTGAGTGATAATTAACTCAAATCCTTCTTGTATGATCGGAATTAACTGCTCACAAGTTTCAAGAGTATTTTTTTCTTGCTGCTCAATTGTGCCTAATTCATTAGACCGCAGTAACGCATTTCCGCCGAAAGCAACTACTGCAATCTTTTTCATAAGAGACCTTTTTCTTTGAGAATTGTTTCAAGTGTTACGTCGCCTATCTCTTCCAATTCGTACATAACGCGTGTATGAGGTTTGTTGATTTTTAGAATTCTTCCAAGATCAATTGGTGTTCCGATAATAACAGAATCGCAATCGGTATTGTTGATTGTTTCTGCTAGATCTTTTATTTGCTCATCACCATAACCCATTGCCGGAAGAAGCATTCCAATGTTCGGGTACTTCTGATATGTAGCAGTAATTGAAGCTACTGTAAAAGGTCTTGGATCGACAATTTCTTTAGCGCCAAGTCTTTGAGCCGCTACAGTTCCGGCTCCATATTTCATTTCGCCATGAGTTAATGTTGGGCCATCTTCAACAACAAGAACCCGTTTACCCTTAATCAATTCCGGACTATCAACTGTAAGCGGAGAGTTTGCATCAATCATAATTGCAGTTGGATTAACTGCTTTTACATTTTTATGAACTTCATCAATTCCTTCTTTAGTTGCAGAGTCAACTTTGTTTACCACAACAACATCGGCCATTCTTAAACTTGTGTTACCCGGATAGTAACGCATTTCATGTCCCGGTCTGTGGGGATCAACAACAGTAACGGTAATATTTGGTTTATAGAAAGACATATCGTTATTGCCGCCATCCCAAAGGATTACATCGGCTTCTTTTTCTGCTTCGCGAAGAATTGCTTCGTAATCAACGCCGGCATAAATAACTCCGCCGCGAGCTACATGTGGTTCATATTCTTCAATTTCTTCAATAGTACATTCATGAGTTTTCAGATCTTCGA
>CAZEDR010000497.1:0-1856 GCA_964510975.1 uncultured Melioribacter sp.
CTTTAAAAAATATCAGTAGGGAAGACAAAACCGGCAACTTGTACTTAGCTTTGCGCCCGTTCCAGGTGAATCCTTATTATCAATGGCTGAACATTACCGGCGGCATTGCGAAGGTTAAATCAGTAAAGATTGATAGAAACAAAATTTTGGTGAATAACGAAAAAACTGTTCTACCGATTTCTAAACCGGATGGAATTGGCGCCGCAACATTCGATGATGGTGATGTAATTAATTTCATTTCGCAAGACAAGCTTCCGTCAAGAAGAGATGTTGTAGATAATACCGGTTATGCTTCTGCTGCAATGAAGTTTTCTTTTTCACTAAAGCCGCAAGAAGAAAAAACGTTTTATGTAGCTGTTCCATTTTACAATGAACCCAAAGAATTAAAAAATGCTAGCGCTCTATTCGTTCAAAAAAAACTTGATGAAACGAAGAAGTTCTGGAATGACAAAATCACTCACGTTAAGTTCAATCTTCCTTCATCTGCCGATAAGATTGTAAATACAATTCGAACTAATCTTGCCAACATTTTAATTAACCGCGACAAGTTTGGTATTCAGCCCGGTTCACGTTCTTACGAACGTTCTTGGATTCGCGACGGTGCGTTAACATCTTCAGCTTTGCTAAAAAACGGAATTGTAAAAGAAGTGCGCGAGTTTGCAGATTGGTATGCGGCTAACCAATTTGATAATGGCAAAGTACCTTGTGTAGTTGATAGGCGCGGACCGGATCCGGTTCCAGAAAATGACAGTCACGGAGAGTTTATTTATCTCATTCGCCAATACTTCAATTACACGAAAGATACTACCTGGCTTAACTCCAAATTTGGAAATGTAAAACGCGCGGTTGATTACATGAAAAGTCTGATTGACCAGCGCTCAACAGATTATTACATGAATAGCGGTGATAGTTTGAGAGCTTACTATGGAATTCTGCCCGAATCAATTTCGCACGAAGGCTACAGCGATAAGCCGCGTCATTCTTACTGGGATAGTTTCTTTGGAATGAAAGGATTGAAGGATGCCGTTGAAATTGCCGAAGTTATAGGTGATGAAAAAGAAACTTCTCGCTTCAAGAAAATTCGAGATGATTTTAAGGAGAATCTTTACAACTCAATTAGGCTAACTACTCAGCAGCATAAAATAAATTACATTCCCGGCTGTGTTGAGCTTGGCGATTTTGACGCAACATCAACAACCATTTCACTTTATCCTTGTAACGAGAGAGGAAATCTTCCGGCTGATTTGCTGCAAAATACTTTTGATAAATATTGGAGCTTTACTCAAAACCGTGCTAAGCCGGAAACGGATTGGGTAAACTATACTCCTTATGAAGTTCGCACGATTGGTTCATTTATTTTTCTAGATCAGCCCGAACGCGCTCACTGGCTTACAAATTATTTCTTGAATGATCAGCGCCCGCATGGATGGAATCATTGGGCTGAAGTTGTTTGGAAAGACCGAAGACTTCCACGCTTTATCGGCGATATGCCGCATACCTGGGTTGGCTCGGATTTCATTAACTCGATGCGTGCTATGTTTGTTTATGAAAACGAGTATGATTCATCACTAGTTGTTGGTGCCGGATTAATGCAAGATTGGATTGATTCGCCGGAAGGAATGTCTGTTGAAAACTTACCAACTTATTATGGCGAGTTTTCTTATTCAATTAAAAAAGTGGAAAACAGTTACAAGATTAATTTGTTTGGCAGTGCTAAGATTCCAGGTGGTGGAATTGTTATAAAGAATTTTAACGGTAAACAAACTCCAAAGAAAGTATTGGTTAACGGAAAAGAATCGGCGGATTTTACCAGCAGCAGAATTAATATTAAAATGTTCCCGGTTGAAATAGAAGTT
>CAZEDR010000498.1:0-1852 GCA_964510975.1 uncultured Melioribacter sp.
TTCTCTTTATCAATTCATAATCCATATTAGATATTTTATATTAGCCACCTAACGACCCTGCGGCTAAGCTGCTGCCCAGAACAGCAATGCAGCTTAACTTACAAATGCCAATTGTTTTAAATTATTTTTCATGCGTAACTACTTAGAACAAGAACCTAACGGATACAACCTAACTTAATTACACAAAAATGCCGCGCGAAGTATGCAGTCAGCTTGAGCCGCTGGTTATGTTGCGCTCTTACTTTTATTTAAACTCCTCAAATAAATTTTCATCAATTTCATAAGTTAATCTTGGTTTCAATCCAATCTTATGTTTTTCACACAACTCTACTAACTTATAGCCATCAATTAATTCTATTGGTGGAACTCCATCTCTCGTTGCTTCTAATTTTGCTTCTTGTGAAAATCTTCCAGTTGTTATAAATAAACCTTTTTCCGCTCGACCTTGCATTGCGCCTCTAAAATCGCGCAGATACGAAGGTGAAACATTGTCTTTATATCTTTTTGATTGGAAGATAACTTTAATACTGATTAAAGGATTTATTTCTAAAATACCTTCTCCATCAATCCCACCATCTCCAGAACGTCCTTTCACAACAACTTTCTTAAAACCAGATTCTCTTAAAATTCTTTGACAAAATCTTTCAAAACTTTCTGGTGACATTGATTTTAATTTATATAAGAACTCCTCTTTATATTCCAGTTGTTCAATTATTTCTTTCTCTTCGTCACCATTTTGGTTTGCAATATCTTTTCCTCTTTTTTGCCAGCCATCGTGAATTTGATGGAATATTTTTAGTAGTTCTTCATCAGATGGAGTAATGCTTAATCCTTTTTCTGTCAAAGTCCAAACATTTTCTTTTGATACTTCTATGTAACCAGCTTCTGTTAAATATACTCGTGCCCAAGCAATTTGATTATCAATTTTTAGAACACCACTTTTATATTTTCAGCTAATACTTCATCTGAAATTTTAAATCTTTCAATAAGTTCATCTTTAACTTCAATGGCATTTGCAGAGCCACCAAGTTTCCTTATAATATCCAAAATTGGATTAAAGAATTTCAGATTTTTAGGATGATTTTTTGTTTCCATAATGTATACTTTGTGTAGCAACATAACGGCGTGGCAACTAAACCGCTGCCGCACGGTTTACGCTACCAATGTTTTGTTTTACTGTTTATGTTATTTAGTTACTACTCACTTTCAAAAAACACTACCAAGCTAAACTGCAAATAAAACGAGTGGATACAGCAGACGGTTTGAGTTGCAGGTTATGTGCTAAGTTTGTTAAAGATTACTTCGCCGGGATATAAAAAAAAGATTGAGCTTCAGCGATTTGAGTCAGATGCTGATAATAAATCAATCCAAACCCTTCTTTATAGTGCGTTACGATTGCTTTCATCTTATTCACTTGGTCACTGGTTAGTGTAATTAATTTTGTCATTTCATATTTCACTGCACCAACATTACATGAGAGAGTAATTGAATAACTCTCAGACTTCCAAAACCAATGTTTATTCGCAATCGATCTAGTTTGATTTTCCAAATCACTATCTATTACATTAACTCCTAGTCGAGGACCAATCTGGAATAAGCTTGGATATACAATTAACCTTTGCTTAAGAAGGTTCGATTGCTGAACTATTTCTTGATTAATATCGGCGAAGATAGATACATTGGAAAAAGAATCTCCCGGTTTCAGTGTTATTAGTTTCAATGGCTCCATAATAGGTGTTCCCGGCATAATATAAGAATTAACCAAAACAAGATTTTTCTCAATACCAGAAACATCTTTGATATCTTAAATCCGAGATAGAAGAATAAAATAGTATCAGGAAATAAAGAAAGG
>CAZEDR010000499.1:0-1840 GCA_964510975.1 uncultured Melioribacter sp.
TTGCCCAAGCCGTGCGATGTAAAGAGAATCTTTTAATGTTGTTCTTGTAGGAAGCAAATAAACACTTCCGAATGAATAACCAAGATCAAATAAACTTCTTCCAGGCTGGGTTGGATTTTCCATTAGCCAGGTCTTTGTATCTTGAAGCATCCTATAGAAATCAAGATTATCGGGAGAATAAACAGAACCGCCGAAAGATTTGTAGTATGGCGGAGTAGTTGAACCTTCCATTCTTGTTTCCCAGGTTTCGCCTCCTTCACGAGCAACCATATTAACAACACCGGATTGTGCATTACCATACTCAGCACTAAATCCCGAAGTGTAAACTTCTACTTGTTGAAGTCCGGTTACGATTGGAGAAAATGCACGGGAGTTATTTAACGGATTAACAATAGAGCCGCCGCCTATTAGATAAAGTGATTCACCAACTCTACCGCCGCGGAAGTGGTCATCAACAACATCTGCTTGCAGCTCAAGAATATCCGATAGTGAAGCAACGCCGGCTATATTCTGCACATCCGCAACATTATAAACTTGCTTTGTTGCAGTAATATCTCTTTCAACTGTCTTAGGACTAAAAGCAGTAACAACAACTTCCCTTCCTTCAATTGCTTCTGAGTCTAAGGCGAAATTAACCACAGTCGTTTTATCAACATCAACTCTAACCTGTGTAATTATTTCGTTCCGGTAACCGATGTAAGAAGCTTTAACACTGTAAACTCCGGGCGCAACATTAAGGATGAAGTATTCACCTTCCCCGTCAGTTAATGCGCCACGCATTTCGGTAACTTTCTTCTCCACACCATCTTCCCATTTGGAAACAACTACAATCGTGGCGCCAAAGAGTGGCTCTTTGGTTCCCTTATCGATTGCTTTGCCTGCTATCTTTCCTGTCTCACCGGCAAAAACTAAACTAACGTGAACGGTCAGAAGAATTAATAGGTAAACGAATAAGAATGATTTTCTCATTAGTGATTTACTCCTAATATTGCATTTGAAATCTTTCAATTGAGAAATGTTTTACGGACATTTCAATCCTTTTAAGTTTCGTTCCTCTACTTACTTTAATAGTTGGAGTCCGGTACAAATCTGGTTACGCCTATTAAGTACAGTTGTATTTAGTTTTTTTGCTTTTCCTTCTTACTAGAACTAAATCTATTTTTTGCTGATCAGTTAGTGTTTTTCTTTGGCTCGCTTGTATCTATCATTCCTTCAACTTTCATCATTCTCTCGGCATGTTCTCTGGCAATAACTAAGTGCTGCTTCATTTCACTGTATGCCTGCTCAGGATCTCCATTTACAATTGCTTGCAAAATCTTGGAGTGCCATATAATAGCAGATTCTCTGGCTTCAGGAACATCCGACATGATTTTGGATTTTATCTCCGGCATTAATCTAAAAACCGGCTTAAGCATTAAAGGAAGTAGATTGTTTTGAGTGGCGTGTGCGATGTTAAGATGAAAATTCATATCGAGCCGTGCCCAGTCTGCCGGTTCCCCAACGAAAGCTTTCATAGCTTCAATGTCTTTACGGAGTTTTTCCAGATCACCATCGTTACGGCTTGATGCGGCAACCCGGGCAATTTCCGGCTCCATAAATTGCCTTGCTTCAATTATATCTATAATGTATGATGCGCCAACCTTTGTTTTAAGATAACTGTGCATGGGATCGGTTACATTTTTAGAGGTTAGTCCCCTCACAAAAATGCCTCTTCCTTTTTCGATTGATATCATTCCTTTTGCACTTAACATTCTAAGTGCTTCCCGCACAGCAGTACGACTGACACCAAATTGTCCACACAGCTCAAATTCAGAAGGAAGCTTTGCCCCGATTTGAATTT
>CAZEDR010000500.1:0-1839 GCA_964510975.1 uncultured Melioribacter sp.
GATTTGGTGGCAAAGAGAAAATAAAAGAAATCTAGCCACAAAAGCACTAAGTCACTAAGTTTCACTTTGGGAAATTCATAAAATTCGTTTTATGCATGACTTTGATAAATAAAATCTTTTTCGATTTCCGTGAACTTTTTCGCAAGCAAATCTTTGGGTGAAACGATTGGAGTCTCTACCTTCCAATCAATTTGGAGCTGTTCATCATTATAAATTAGTGACCGTTCTGCTTGCTTATTATAAATGTTAGTACACTTGTAACTAAAAATCGCTTCATCGCTTAGTACAGAAAATCCGTGAGCAAATCCGGGTGGAATCCATAATTGTGCTTTATTCTCTTCACCCAGCTCAACCGAGAAATATTGACCGAATGTTGGTGAGCCAAAACGAATATCAACAGCTACATCTAATACTTTCCCAACTATTACACTGCAAAGTTTTCCTTGTGCTGATTCACCGACTTGGTAATGCAGTCCTCGAACTGTTCCTTTTTTAGACCGACTAATATTGTCTTGAACAAAAGAAACATTTATTCCGCCATTCGCATATCTTTCTTTATTAAATGACTCTAGAAAATAACCGCGTTCATCGGGAAATACATCCGGCTGAACAACCAGCAAATCATCAATAAATACTTTTTCAAACTTCATTTGCTCTCCTAGTACTTCGGGTTTTGATGCCACGCCCATGCTGTTTTAATTATTTCATCAATGCCGTATTTGGGATTCCAACCTAAAACATTTTTAGCTTTCTTATTATCAGCAACAAGAATTGCCGGATCGCCTGCACGTCGCCCAACAATTTCAACCGGTATATCTTTGCCTGTAATTTGTTTCGTTTTTTCAATTATCTCTAAAACAGAATTTCCTTCTCCGGTTCCAAGATTAATTATTGTTGATTCACCGCCACGAACTAAATAATCGAGCGCACGCAAGTGTGCATCCGCCAAATCGTTTACATGGATGTAATCGCGGATGCAAGTTCCATCCGGAGTATCGTAATCATTTCCAAAAACTAAAATCTTTTCCCTCTGTTTCTGTGCGGTATAAATTACCAAAGGAATTAAGTGAGGCTCCGGTTCGTGGCTTTCACCAATTTCGGCACTCGGGTCGGCACCCGCAGCATTAAAGTAACGTAAGCAAACGCTTTTCATTCCGTGCGCAATTTCAAAATCATGTAGAAGTGTTTCAATAATTAGTTTCGTGTTTGCATAAGGATTTATCGGATTCGAAACTTGCTCTTCCGAAATAGGAACTTTAACGGGATTACCATAGATTGAACATGTTGAAGAGAACACAAAATTCTTAACTCCGTTTTCTACACAAGCCCTAATTAGATTATAGCTTCCGATAACATTGTTTAAGTAGTACAACTCCGGTTTTTCGACTGATTCGCCCACATAAGCCAGTGCAGCAAAGTGAACAACCGCTTCCGGCTGAAACGATTTTAGAACGTGATTCAAACTTTCCGGATTAAGAAGATCTGCTTCCTCAAATCTTGCGTTTGCATCAACGGCTTCTTTGTGTCCGCGGCTTAAATTATCAAGCACACAAAATTTATGATTATTCTTAATTAAAAATTTTGTGAAATGAGAACCGATGTATCCAGCCCCGCCGGTGACAAGAATCTTCAAGACTACTCCTTTTAGTAAAATACTGGGTTTCTTCTTTTCAAATATATTCAGTTTGGACGTAGAAAGAAAAACGCATTTTTAAGCTTGTACCTCAAAACCGATAAAGCAATTAGCTAGATGTTCTCAGTATCGTCCCTAAAGGGACTATAGTTTATTTGGTATTCTCTACTTATAGATATTCTATCCCTACGGGATTTTTAGCTCTG
>CAZEDR010000501.1:0-631 GCA_964510975.1 uncultured Melioribacter sp.
AATAATTGGTGAAGAACACAAAGTTTACAACAATTATTTTCAAGACTTAGAAGGAGAAGATGCTTTCTCTGCACTTTCAATTATGAATGGGGTTCCAAACTCGCCGCTTAACAGATATTATCAAGTGAAAAACGCTGTTGTAGCCTTTAATACTTTTGTAAACAACCGCCACAGTATGGAAATCGGAATAGGGAAAAATGAAGAGCTAAGTCTTCCTCCAATAAACTGCACAATCGCAAATAACATTGTCTATTCTACAAAAGGAAAACTTGTAAAGTATGTTGATGAGCCGCAAAACTTTAAGTGGGAAGGAAATATTTTCTTTGGTTCGCAATTAGGAATCTCAAATCCCGGTGGCGTTGAAATAAAAGATCCGCAAATGAAAAAAATTGATAGCTTGTTCCATCCGCAGAATCTTGAAGTAGTACAAAACAACGCAGTCGGGAACTATGAATTTGTTGCTGAAGATATTTATGGACAAAAAAGGAAACTTCTAAAGACAATCGGCTGCGCTGAAATTGATGCCTCGAAAGGAATTCATTTGCCGATGAATAAAAATAACACGGGACCTTCCTGGTTAAGAAATGATTAAGCAAAATCAGAAAATACTGTTGCTGGTAATACTTTTTTC
>CAZEDR010000501.1:641-1838 GCA_964510975.1 uncultured Melioribacter sp.
AGCTGAAACTGCCGGACAAGTTACTATTTCCGGTAAGTCGAATTTGAGAATAGGTGGAAACTATTTAGTAGTTGAGGGATTAGTTTTCAAAAACGGTTACAGCACGTCTTCATCATCAGTTGTTGAGTTTAGAGCAAACGGTATTGAAAGCAATTATAGCAGACTAACCAATACAAGTATAATTGACTACAATCCCACCGATACAAAAACAGATTATAAATGGATTTCACTTTACGGCACACACAACAGAGTTGATCATTGTTATCTAAAAGGGAAAACTCATATTGGAACGACGCTTGTTGTTTGGCTATCGAGCAAACCAAACTACCATTTGATAGACAGCAATTACTTTGCTTACCGTCCGGCATTCCCGGAGAATGGCGCGGAAACCATCCGCGTCGGAACAAGCGATTGGTCAATGTATGATTCATTTACAACAGTAGAGTACAATTACTTTGAAGAATGCAACGGCGAGACAGAAATCATTTCAAGCAAATCGTGCGGCAATATTTATCGTTACAATACTTTTAAGAATTGTGAAGGTACTTTAACATTACGCCATGGCAACCGCTGCATAGTTGAAGGCAATTTTTTCTTCTGTGGAAAGAAAACAAATTCCGGCGGATTAAGAATCATAGGAGAAGATCACAAAGTTGTAAATAACTACATTGAAGATTCTTACGGAACAAGTTACAAATCCGGAATAACGCTAATGAACGGGGTTCCAAATTCTCCACTCAACAGATATTTTCAAGTTAAGCGTGCGGTTGTTGCTAACAATACAATAGTGAACGCAAAAATGTCTTTGAATATTGGAGCCGGGAAAGATTCGGAGCTATCACTTCCGCCGATTGATTGCATTATAGCAAACAACATTTTTTACGCAACGGCATCTCCACTTGTTACTTTTACAGACTCACCAATCAACCTAACCTGGAGCGGTAATGTTTTTAACGGAGCTTCAATTGGGATGGCTTTACCGGCGGATAACTACAATTTCAATCCACAATTAGTAAAAGGAAGCGATAACATTTATCGTTTGCAGATGGGGAGTTTGGCTATTGATAAGGCTAACGCCGGTTATAACTATGTTGTAAAAGATTTCGACGGACAAACCAGAATTGTTAATGACATAGGCGCAGATGAATTTTCCAATGAACCGATTGTTATAAAGCCGGTAACTGCTAAGGAAGTCGG
>CAZEDR010000502.1:0-1833 GCA_964510975.1 uncultured Melioribacter sp.
CCTTACGACTCTTAATTTTATTTCACCCTTCCTTTGGTATCATTTGATACTATTTAAGTAAAACTATTTTTTGAACTGCCGTATCTGAACCCAAATTGAAGACACAGAAATAATTTCCGCTTGATAAAGCTCCGGAATTTATTTGCACTGAATGTTTTCCAATTCCTTTTTCACCCTGGTCAATGGTTTGCATTTTTCTTCCAATTGAATCATACAAAACAACTTTTACACTCAACGGATTTTCCAGCTCATAGGAAATTGTTGTACTTGAATTGAAAGGATTGGGATAGTTAGAGAAAACTTTTAACCCATTACTGTACTTGCTTCTTCCCATTTGTTCTTTAACGGAAGTTGGTTCTCCAAGTCTTTCATTCAATTGAGCAAGATATAGCGACTTCGGATTCAGCCCGGGAAAGTTTGTTCCGTCAATATATCCTTCCGGCTGGCTGTATGGTGCGTAAGGAGTTTTTCCGGTAACTAAATTTGCGCTGCAACCAATTGCGTAATTTTGAGCAGTAGGAGGTTTTTGTATGATAATATTTTTGCCTCCGTTTACAATACAGTTCCAAGCAACCGAATGAACAGCAGCCCACCCGTGACTTGTACCGTAATCTCCTCGATTGTAAAAGCCAATTACATAACTCATATTCGGAGAATTATAAGTTAGATTATCAAACAACAACCCCTGGCTCCACCATCTATGTCCTTCACTCGAGCTGTAAGTTTTTTCACTAATATTATTATAGAAAACGCAGCCGGAAACTGAAGCCGTGCCGTTAGAAACAAAATCATGCCTTCCATAGCGTGTGTAAGAATTCCTTACTAGAATTAATTGAGAAGCCCTATACATATTAAAATTATATCTGCGTTCACCGGTGATAATGCTGATTGGATCAATGGCTTTGCAATTGTCTATTGTAATTCTTGTTGCGGTACTGGTCATCACCCCGGATTGCCCGAAATGAATCATTGTAGAATTCTTAATCCATGCGTCTTCAATCTGCACCATTTCAATCGCTTGCCAGGCATGGGCTTCATTTCCATTCGAGTTGGTTGGTACATCGTTAACCGGAATTTCAACATCAACACGTAAATTTTCAATTCCGATGTTCGTCAACAAACCGCTTCTGCTATACTTATAGATATATGATTGAGAAAGGCTTCTATCCAAATTATTGAACACGGGTGCGTCAATTGTAATTGTATCACCGGAAATTTTCTTGATGAAACGGTTGTAAGTAATTGTTAGTCCGTCTGTAGTTGCCCAGCCCGGATCGGTTGCAGTTCCTCCATAATCCACAGCTTTTAACCAGGCAGAAGAATTTGGATGAACAATAATTATATTGTCCCCGACTTTGTAGCCGGAAATATTTTCTATACGAAATGTTTTTTCGCCAACATAGATTTTATCTGTAAGAATATTTGTTTTAGTGCCCGTGACCTGTGAATTCCAAGAATTATTACTGCCGCCCCCGGCAATAACAACTGTTCTCTGGGAAGGAGTATTCCCTCTTGCAAAAATTATTGTACTCTTTGAAATATCTGCTCCATCACCTTCTCCGCGCAGCACAATTCCGCTTTGATTGATTCTTATAGTTCCGGTTACTTCATATTTTCCGGCTTTAAGAAGTAGAGCCCCGCGAATTCCATTCACCAAAGGAAGCTTGCCAACTTCATCAACCGCACTTTGAATGTTCACAGTGTTATCACCTTCAATGGCAGAAATAGTTTTAACTACAGGAACAAATGGTATATCAACTTCTCCGTTCTTATAACCGGCATAACTAAAATCCGGAATACGGTTTCCTTCAGTATCAATTTTGTAAACAAGTT
>CAZEDR010000503.1:0-1831 GCA_964510975.1 uncultured Melioribacter sp.
TTCATCTTTAATTTCCTTTTGCTAAGCTTCTATTGAAAGATATAGATTCTTTGTCACGCATCAACAGGATAAAATTTTATCATTTATTAAACAACAAAACATGTAGGAAAGTTTAGTTATGCCTTTAAATCTGGAACTGAAAATAAAGCTCGATTCTCATAAGTTGATAGATGTAATACTAAAGAAAAATGGCGCTGAGTATAAAGGAATCTTAAAACAAAAAGACATTTATTACAAATCCAAAACCGGTTTGCTGAAACTAAGAGTGGAAGGAAAAACATTTACCCTTATAAAATATCTTCGCGATGAAAAAGGGAAGCGCTGGAGCAATTATGAATTGCTGGAATTATGCGGAAAAAATCCGGAGAAGTATTTGGAAACAGTGTTGAAAGTTGAAGCCGTTGTTGAAAAGAAGCGTAAGCTGTATTTGTTTGATAACACTCGCGTTCATCTTGATGAAGTAAGAAACTTAGCAAAGTTTCTTGAACTGGAAACTTTGCTTGTTGCCCGTAAAAGCGATGCATCCAAAAGATTTGTTTTTGTTAAACAAATGCTTGGAATTGAAAACGCAAAACAAATCCGCGTTTCTTACAGAAATTTGATGATGAAGAAATGATTCTTACTAAAGAAAAAATAAAAGCCGTTGATATTGATGAGATAGTAAACCAGAAAATTGCTGCCGGCGCAATTGATGAAATTCTTTTTGTTGTTCCTACAAACCGGAAAGCGAGAACTCTGAAGAAAGAGATTATTTCTTTGATGCCTAATGCCGCCGCGCGTCAAATTAAAATAGAAACGCGGAACACAATTACATCGAAACTGCTTGGCGAAATAAAACATTTTCAACCAATCAGCGAAGCAGCTTCATCGGTGTTTATCAGACAGATTTCCGCCAAAATAAAATTTAGATACCTTTCGCTTTACCGCGAAGATATTCCAGCCGGAACATTAGACAAAATTAGAAATGTAATTGTTGAATATAAGCGGCATGGAATTACTCCGGCTGTTTTAACTATTGAAGCTGAAAAGCTCTCCGGCTCCGAAAAAAACAAAGCTCTTGATATTGCGGATGTTTATAAAGATTATCAAGAAAAGTGTTTAAACTTGCGCTCGTTAGATATTGGTGATATTTATAATGAACTTCTTAAGATTGATCAGTTAGAATTTGCGCATAGTTTTTCCAAGTTGTTCGGTACGGTGGATTACATTTTGATTGATGGCTTCAGCGAATTTTCCAAACCGGAAATAGAAATAATTAACGGGCTTTCGCATTCAGCTAAACTTTTTATTTCATTCGATTATCATTCTGAAAATGACTTTCTATTTGCTCATCTCGAAAGATCTTTTGCTTTATTTGAAACAAGCGGTTTTGCAGAAATAAAAGATCAGCGCACGCCGGATATGAATGAATTTCATAAACTTATCCAGGAAAAATTGTTCAAAGTTCGTTCGCCTAAACAAAAGAAGAAACTTTCGGTTTCGCCGGCAATTATTTGCGGACAAAACAAGGAAAGTGAAGTTGAATTAATTGCTAAGCAGATAAAAACAATTTTGCTTGAAGAAAAAACTGAGCCGCACAAAATCTGCGTGGCATTCAATCTTGTACAAGATTATTCTTCGATGGTAAAAGATATTTTTACCAAAATCGGCATTCCGTACAACTTAACCGATAGAACTTTACTGCAAAACGCTGCGCCGGTAATTTCACTGATTAACTTTCTTGAAGTTGCCGAAAGCGATTACTACTTCAAAAATATTTTCCGCGCACTCAACAGCGGCTTCATCGAAA
The DNA here is from genome assembly GCA_964510975.1 of uncultured Melioribacter sp. GTDB lineage: Bacteria > Bacteroidota > Ignavibacteria > Ignavibacteriales > Melioribacteraceae > Stygiobacter. The sequence goes on from CAZEDR010000503.1 coordinate 1,790, forward strand.
CCAAAGGCATTGATACGGCAAATCTTTACCGTATCTCTTCCG
>CAZEDR010000504.1:0-1058 GCA_964510975.1 uncultured Melioribacter sp.
ATACCGGCGCTGTAATACCAAAATTTCAATCAATTGGCGCTGTTAAACTCGCTGACTCAAAACAAGTTGTAATTACACTCGATCATGATATTCAAAACAAAAGTGAAAAGAATTTAGCTAAGTATAAAAAGATTGAAGAGTTTGCAAAATTACATTGTGCGGATTTCTATCCGGCTGGCCGCGGCATCGGTCATCAAATTATGGTTGAAGAAGGTTACGCTTTCCCCGGAACTTTTGTTGTAGCTTCAGATAGCCGTTCAAATATGTATGGCGGAATTGGATGCTTAGGAACTCCAATAGTTAGAACAGATGCGGCTTCAATTTGGGCAACCGGAAAAACTTGGTGGCAAGTTCCGCCAATTGCAAAAGTTGAATTCAAAGGCAAATTACGAAAAGGTGTAACAGGTAAAGATGTAATAATTGCTCTTTGCGGATTGTTTAACAACGATGAAGTACTGAATCACGCGATAGAATTTGTTGGTGAAGGAATAAAATATCTTAGCATTGATCAGCGACTTACGATTGCTAATATGACAACAGAATGGGGCGCGCTTGTTGGCTTATTCCCTATTGATGAAGTTACGATTGAATGGATGAAAGCGAGAAAAGTAAAACGAGAAACGGAAAACGGAAAACGGAAAACGGAAAACGGAAATATCGCGACCGACAATAGTAGTTTAACGCATCATAGGATAAATGAGAATACGATCCGTGAATTAGAATTACAGCACGATCAATTTCTTGCAGATGAAGATGCGTTTTACGCAAAAGAAATTTGTGTTGATCTCTCTTCAATCTCACCCTTTGTTGCAGGACCAAATACTGTTAAGAAAATGACGGCTGTTTCGGCACTGCGGAAGCAAAAGATAAAAATTGATAAAGCTTATTTAGTTTCTTGTGTTAATTCAAGAGTTGATGATATTGCTGAAGCAGCTTCGATTGTAAAAGGGAAAAAGTTTGCCGAGCATGTTAAGTTTTATCTTGGCGCAGCTTCTAGCGAAGTGCAAGCCGAAAGTGAACATAGCGGTGATTGGCAAACACTTCTTGATGCCGGGGCG
>CAZEDR010000504.1:1068-1820 GCA_964510975.1 uncultured Melioribacter sp.
TCGAAGATGGAGAAGTTGGCATTTCAGCAACAAACAGAAACTTCAAAGGAAGAATGGGCTCGTCAAACGCACAAGCATATCTCGCTTCGCCCGCTGTTGTTGCTTCATCAGCAATTAATGGATATATAAGTTATGATTGGAGCGAATCTTCGGAACAAATCGTTTATTCGATAAAGAGCAACGCGAAAACTGATTCAACAAAAAACGATGTGAAAATTCTCAATGGCTTTCCGTCTCAGCTTAAAGGTGAATTAATTTTCTGTCATCAAGACAATTTGAATACCGATGGAATTTATCCAGGTAAATACACATATAACGATGATATTACTCCGGAAGAACAAGCAAACGTTGTGATGGAAAACTACGATCATGAGTTTGCCAAAATTGTTAGCGTAGGAAATATTCTTGTTGGCGGATTTAACTTTGGAACCGGAAGTTCGAGAGAGCAAGCCGCAACTGCGCTGAAATACCGGGGCATAAAGTTAGTTATTGCAGGCTCGTTTAATGAAACATTTAAACGCAACGCTTTGAACAACGGTTTGCTCGTTATTGAATGCCCGGAACTTGTGAAAGATTTAAAATCAAAATTTGGCTTGGAAGTGCTTACTGTTAAAACAAAAATTGAAGTGGAAATTTCCGAGACCGGAAATGACCTACCACAAAAATGTCCGGTACTTGGTCCAAGAACAGTTTTTCGTCGTCAAGTTTTTTGTTATACTTAAGAGTGGGTGATAGGTGGCGTTTCTTAATAA
>CAZEDR010000505.1:0-1815 GCA_964510975.1 uncultured Melioribacter sp.
GAGCAAAATTGGTACGTAATGCCGTTTTAGCTTATACAACCGCCGTTGCTCTTTATGTAATTACTTCTTTATTACTCGGTATCTCTTCTGTACTTTCACTCGAAAAATTGAATTACTTTATCATCATCGCTTTTCTATTGGGAATGTTTTTTGTTCTTATCGGCGTATTTTACGCAGGACTGGAAACAAAGAAAGGTTACGATATAATTTCCTACGAAGTTAAGACGCATGAGTAACAAGAATTTTTTTTCTAAGAAAGAATTGCTTCTGCCGGAGAATATGATTTTAATGTATGCACGCGGCGCATTTCCAATGGCAGATGATACCGGAGAAATTAATTGGTACACGCACAATTATTCCGCTTAATTCTTTCAATATTCCGCGCTCACTTAAAAAATTTTATTTATCCGCCGATTATGAATATACCTTCGATGCAAATTCCCTCGAAGTAATTGCACAATGTGCCGACAGAGAATCAACGTGGATTTCCGGAGAACTGATTGAAGCATATAAAGGTTTGCATCAATTGGGTTATCTTCACTCTGTGGAAGTAACTCAGGGCAAGAAATTGGTTGGCGGATTATACGGTATTGCTTACCGGGGAGCGTTCTTTGGCGAGTCAATGTTTTCAAAAATTTCACAAGCTTCAAAATGTGCGCTTGTAAAATTAATTGAGCGGCTTCGAGAAAAAGGATTTACACTTCTTGATGTTCAATATCAAACCGATCATTTAAAAATGTTCGGCGCCAAGGAAATTCCATTTGAAGAATTCGCTTCTCTTCTTTACAATTCATATAAAAAAGAGATTTCGTTTAACTAAATTTAAAAATATTATCTTCATTTCCAGCTTAAGAAATTTTGTATATTTAGTCTGAATAAAGAAAAAGCACAAACAATTATTCCATAAAGGCATTCAATAAAAAACAGCAACAATTTTCATTTATAAGAAGGGATAGAGACATGACTACTTACAAAGAATTAGGATTAGTAAACTCGAAAGAGCTTTTTGCAAAAGCAGTTAAAGGTGGATATGCTATTCCAGCTTTCAATTTTAATAATCTTGAACAGTTACAAGCTATTATTGGTGCGTGCGTGGAAACAAAATCACCGGTTATTCTTCAAGTTTCCAGCGGCGCTCGCAAATATGCAAATCAAACTCTACTAAAACATTTGGCTAAAGGCGCAGTTGATTACGCTCACGAATTGGGTTATGATATTCCAATTGTTCTGCATCTTGATCACGGCGACACATTTGAACTTTGCAAGTCATGTGTAGAATCCGGTTTTTCTTCCGTAATGATTGACGGCTCTCATCATCCTTATGAAAAAAATGTTGAACTCACTGCTCAAGTGGTTGAGTATGCTCATAAATATGATGTTAGCGTTGAAGGTGAATTAGGCGTTTTGGCAGGAATTGAAGATGAAGTATCAAGCGCAGTTACACATTACACAAAACCGGAAGAAGTTGAAGACTTTGTTAAAAAAACGGGAGTTGATTCGCCTGCAATCTCTATCGGCACACCTCCTGGTGCCAACACACTCACGCCGGCACAGTGCACCCGCAACGCAGATGGAATTTTGGTTCCGCCCCCTTTACGTTTCGATATACTTGAAGAATGTGAAAGAAGAATTCCTGGATTTCCAATTGTATTACACGGCGCTTCTTCAGTACCGCCGGAGCTTGTGAAGATTATCAACAATAACGGCGGAAAGTTGAAAGACGCAGTTGGAATTCCAGAAGAACAACTTCGCCGCGCTGCCGCTTCTGCTGTCTGCAAGGTAAATATTGATTCCGATGGCCGTCTTGCAATGACA
>CAZEDR010000506.1:0-1813 GCA_964510975.1 uncultured Melioribacter sp.
AAAGATAATGTTTTACGCCGCAAGCGGCGGGGAACTTACCCCGCTGTGATTAGAATTTATAGCATGTCTTATTAAAGAAAAGTTGTTAATTAGAGCCAATTCGGCTATATTAAAACAAGAGTTCTACGTTCTTTTATACAATTTAATCAACTCCAGCAACCCAAAATCCCTAGGAGGAAAAAATGCAGAAGAAGTTATTTGCAATATTCGTTCTTGTTGTTGCAGCATATTTGTTTACACCGGCAACAAGCTTTGCTCAACCATATAGTTACGAAGGCACACAAGTTTGTGGTATGTGTCATAAAACTGAAAAACAAGGTCAACAATTAAAAATTTGGCAAGATAGCCAACATTCAAAAGCTTATAAAACATTACAAACACCAGAAGCAGATAAAATTGCTGCTGAAAAAGGTTTCAAGACAAAAGCCGCTGAAACAAAAGAATGTTTGAAATGCCACGTTTCCGGTAACGACGTTGATAAAGCATTAGTTGGTGCAAAATTCAAAATGGAAGATGGAGTACAGTGCGAAACTTGTCATGGTGCCGGCTCAGCTTATAAATCTATGGCTGTTATGAAGAACAAAGAAGAAGCTAAGAAAAAAGGCATGGTTGTTCATGAAGACGCAACTAAATTCTGCACTAGCTGCCATAATGCAGACAGCCCAACTTTCAAAGATTTCAAGTACGAAGAAATGTGGAAAAAAATTGCTCATAATGTTCCGAAAGGATAATTTTTTTAACGGGATAACAAATGAAAAAATTTATTCTTAGTATTATAGTTGCTCTGCCGTTGCTCATTTCTGCTCAGAATCTGAACGGCAGATTCACTTCTTCTTTCTATACATTTCAACGTTATGATAATTTGCAAAACTCAGATGCATTCCTTCGTAACACGGAAGCTCTAACGCTTAATTTCAATTATGATAAGTTCTCTTTGCGCACAAGAATGAATTTCGAAACTAACATCGGAGTTCCTCTTGATAACGATCCACGTTTACGTTTCTACAATCTTTACTTGGAAGCAAGAGACCTATTTGATTTCGCTACGTTAAAAATTGGACGTCAACCTCTTTTCACTCCGGTTAGCGGCGGTTTATTTGATGGTGTGAATTTGAAATTGAAATATGAAGGTTATTCAATTTCCGGTTTTTACGGTGGAAATCTTCCGGCTTATCAGAAATTGGAATTTTTGAAAGACTTAAGTGATAATTATGTAATGGGCGCTCGCTTCGATGCCAATCCAATTGATCATTTAAATATTGGTGTTAGTTATTTTGATAAAAATTATAAGACAATGGACTACAATAGTCTACGTTTAGATGAAGGCTTAGATCCTATTTCAATTCTTATTCAACAAAAATCAAATCAGTTCAAATTTCTAGCCGGCGAAGCTTCGTATGAAATGCCGAGTATTTTTGATTTGAATGCGATGTATGAACATGATTTGAATTACAAAGAGACATCTAAGATTGAAGCCAACGGACGAGTTTGGATTACAGAAAACATTGGCGTAACCGGTTATTACAACTGGCGTGAACCAAAGATTCGTTACAATTCTATCTTCTCAGTTTTCAACTTTGGACACACAGAGGAATATGAGGGCGGAATTGATTATAAGATTGATCAGAATTACACTGTATTTGGAAAGCTCGGCAATGTTAAGTATGAAGATGAAAATTCTTCCCGCTTGACAATTGGCGCAACAACAGCATTAGGCAGCATCAGTTATAGAAAAAACTTAGGCTATGCCGGTGAACTTGATAATATCTCAGTTTACCTAGCAAGAAGTTTTAGAGAAGGCTTAGTTACTCCT
>CAZEDR010000507.1:0-1812 GCA_964510975.1 uncultured Melioribacter sp.
AAAATTTCTTGCCGTATTGAGTTGACCTTTGCTTTATAGTTGCTTGTCTCTTCGTTGAAGCGTGAGAAAATTTGAGAAAGATTTCCGTCAATTCTCAATTGGCTTTCTTCAAGATCAAGTTTGCGTTTATCAAGTTCCTCAACTGTTTTTTGTTTTTGCTTAATCATATCGGCAAGTGCAACTTCTTCGCTCTTAAGCTTCAACACTTTTTCTTGAATTTCATTCTTTACCGATTCAAATTCTTTTATTTCTTCTGCAAGAGAAACCTTGCGTTCATTAAGTTCATTTGCTTCGTTTTCAATTTTCTGGATATTCTCTTTTGCAAAGCTATATCTGTTGTCAAACTCGTCATATTCTTTTTGCTTAAAACGAAGTTCATCAAGAAGAGAATCGCGCCTCTCGGAGAATTCGTTAAACATTTTCTCTTTTTCCGATAGCTGGCCAATTATTCCGGAAAGAGAATTCTCCAAATTTGATTTAATTTCTTCACTAAGGCTAATCTTCTCTTCTAGCTGTTTAATTGTTTGGTTACGTTTTACTTCTTCATTCTTAAGTTGGTTTAATCGCTCCGAAACTTCGGCTTCGGTTTCTTTAATCTTTCTAACAGACTCTTCAACATCATCCCCATATTGCGAAAGTAAATTCTGGATTCTGGATTCTTCTATTTTGAGAATTTCTATCTTGGATTCATACTCATTCAATTCTCTCTCTTTAGAAGCCAGAGCCATTAACATTTCTTCGGAAGCTTGCGAGTTGCTTTCAAGTGTAGAAACCGAAGATTCCAGCAGAGACTTTTTTTCTTCCAACTTTTGAATCTCATCGCTCAGCTCATTTAATTTTTCTGACTTTGAAGTTTGATCCTCGCTAAATAGCTGTAATTCATTCTTAACTTGTTCTTTTTGAGAAGCTACTTCATCAAGCTCTTTTCTTGCTTGGATAAGCTTCTTTTCAATTTCAGTTAGACTTTGGTTTTTTTGCAAAATAGAGTGTAGAGTGTTCTTTAGCTCATCGTTTTCTTCGATTAGCTTCTCTATTTCTTCTTTTGTCTTGGATGAAAATAATCCCATCTAAAACAACTCCTTAAGTGGCTGGTTTAATTTAGGTTGAAGCAAAGATAATAAACTTTGTGCAATGTTTTACCTAATCTTAAGCGGGAATATGAGCAATTATTATTCTTTTTAAAATGATTTATTTCTAATCGTATTAAGCGAAATAATGTATCCGGCAACGCCGAAAGCTATTGATAAAAGCATAGCGATTGCAAAAGGATTTCGTGTGGAAAAATAGATTGATATTGTTATAGTGAAGAAAAGCATAAAAATTGAAATATACTTCGCCCGCAAAGGCATTCCCCGCTTCTCTAAAAAATTACGAACATGACCGCCAACGAACTGGTCGTTTAATAGTCTGTGGTAAAACCGATCCGAGCTTTTGGAAAATGCGGCTGCCGCTAGTATAAAAAAGACAGTGCTTGGCATTAAAGGAAGTATTGCCCCGATTATACCCAGTCCAACACATATCCAGCCGGCCAATAACAAAAAAGGTTTATACAATCGTTTCATCAATTCTTTCAGCTATTCTTCAACTGAAATTCGTTCCAAATACTCTCTGTACAAAGACTTCGGAATAGAATTGATGACTTGCGCGAATTGTTCTTTATCAATAAATCCCTTTGCAAAAGCAATCTCTTCTATACAAGCTACTTTTAATCCTTGTCTATCTTCAATAACGCCGAAGAATTGAGCGGCTTTTAGAAGTGCTTCCGGCGTTCCGGTATCCAGCCATGCAACTCCGCGTCCAACTTTCTGAACT
>CAZEDR010000508.1:0-1808 GCA_964510975.1 uncultured Melioribacter sp.
GAGACATGCTGGATTCTGCTGAAAAGGGATTGTCTTTTGTAAAGGGATTTGATTTTGACCTCTTTAGTAAAGACGAAAAGACGCAATTCGCTTTAATACGGCTATCGAAATAATAGGTGAAGCAAGCAAAAAAGTTCCTAAAGAGATGAAAGAAAATTTCCCGGAAATCCTATGGTAGATGTCGCATAATTAATGAATCAAAAATATATCAGTGTAAATCTGTTAAATCTGCGTCATCCGCGAGCTATTTCTGTTTAAATAATTAATTATGCGACAGTCGCCATGGCGCGAAATTAGTGGAATGCGTGACGTACTTATTCACGATTACTTTGGTGTAAACACAGAAGTAGTTTGGAAAACAGCTAAAGAAGATCTTCCCAAATTGAAAAGATTATTGAAGATTGTTTTGAAAGCACAACCCAAAACAAAACACTAATGATTATATTTTCGCACCCACTTAATTAATATTCTCAATTCTCCATTTTCAATTTATTTTTCAGCCACCCAGGCACAGCATCTTTGTGAACCATAACAGCAACAGTTTTTAACCGCGCGTAAATTTCACTCATGTACCAGTAGCCGTCATATTTTTTGTCTTTAGTTCCCCAAGAATTTTTAACAAAATAAAAATCATAACCGCGCTGGTCTTTCGCACGTCCGGTAATGTGCATTAAGTGATCATCAGTTGTGGTTTGATTATCAAACGTTTCTTGACGCATCTCTTGAGTAATGAATTTTTCTTTTACCGGTTCTTCAGCTTTCTTCTCGTCAGAATCTTCACTTACAACTTCCAGAGTTTCTTCTAGCGGAACAATTGCAAGTCCTTTTTTGCGGTCGAAATTTTTCTCGCTTGTGTCGCCATCCCATAGAACAGAATATCCTTTTGCTAAAGCTGTATCAATCAACACAATCATTTCATTAATAGGAATGTTGTAGTATCTGTCGTGACTCCAGTTATCCGGAATTTCCAGATCTATCTTTGAATAGAAAGGGTGATGAGTATAAGAAGTAAACTCTACATAATCATTCGGATTAAAGCCGAGCGAATCGCAGTAACTTTTCGGAGTGAAATTTCTTCCAAGGTAACCAAACTCATTTGGTGGAGTTCCTAGATAAATATTAAGCGTAGATTCAAAAACTTCTTGCCAGCGAGGAGTAATTTTGCCACCCTTATTTCGCTTTATTGCATTAACAATACTTTCGAGCACGTCAGCCATCTCTCCGTGGTTATGTTCTTCTTCGCCAATGTTCATTCCTTTATAGTTGGCTTCGGGAATCATTCCTTTCTCACGGATAACATTCATTACGTCGTGCGCTTGTCCGCCAACACTAAAGCTAGTTGTGCCGGAATAACGAACAAACTTTTTTGCTTTTTCCGGATAAGCGTGGCGCACAAACCACATAGGCGATAAAATGTGTTCACCTTTCCCTATTCTAAGAAGCTCTGTTTCAATAAAGGAAGTTGTTGCAAACGACCAGCATGTTCCGGTCTTAGCTTGGTTCTTAACCGGAGTGGTTTTTACTTGATGAACCATTTCGAATTTGTAAACCTCTTCTTCGCTTTTCTTTTTCTTGCCTTGCGGAAAAGCTGTGTGCGTAAGAAATAGAATAGTAATAAGTGTTAATGTAAATAGAAAAATCTTTTTCATAATACCCCTCGGGGATTTTGTTGATCTCAAAATAAAATTTACTTCTGAAAAAAGCATATAAATAAAAAAGCCGCACCTTTGAGGCGCGGCTTTCTCTTTTGAGTCTTGCTACTTTTGTCTAACTACTCAATACTGAATACTAATTACTTGGTAAGTAGC
>CAZEDR010000509.1:0-1799 GCA_964510975.1 uncultured Melioribacter sp.
AACAAAATTGACATCGAGATAGATTTCACTGTTGAACCGGGCTCGTAGGTATCAACAATTGCACGGTTACGTCTGCTTCCAGCTTCTGCTTTATTATAATTCGCCGGATCAAAATCGGGCAAGTTGGCTAAGGCTAAAATTTCTCCGGTATTCGGATTCATTATGATACCTACCGCAGATTCGCCGCCAAATTTTTCTATTCCTTTAGCTAATTCTTCTTCTAGAATTTTTTGGTAATTTTTGTTGATCGTCAGATTAACAGTATTGCCAGCTATAGGTGATTTCGAAATTTTATCATCAATCGCAAGAATTCTTCCAAGAACATCTCTTTCATAAATCAGATAGCCATCGTTACCGGTTAATTTTTCATTGTATGTCTTTTCAATTCCTTCAATGCCGTTTCCATTTATCTTATCTACGTAACCGAGAATATGAGAAGCTGAATTGCCGTAAGGGTAAACTCTTGAAAAATCTTCTTGATATGTAAGTCCGTCAATTACATTTTTTTTAAGCCTTATAGCTTGCTGCATCGGGACTTTACTTTCCAGACAAACAGTTCTGGTGCCGGAGTTAATTAACTTTTTATAATATTGTTTTGTTTTACCCATTTCCTTAGAAAACAAGTTCGCAATCAATTCTATCTTTTTACTGTTCATCATTCTGGTATCAACAAAAAAAGAAATGTTATCAAAAGTGTAACTGAGAACTTCTCCATTTGCGTCTTTAATCAATCCACGGTCTGCTTTTACTGTTTGGGGTTTGTATTGCTGCGTTTCTGCAATTCTGGCATAATACTCGTGCTTTGATACTTGAATTGTGAACAGTCTAAGCACCAGTATGATTAGTACTAATAACAAAACTCCTGTTATAACCAATGCTCTTGAATTAATCATATTTCTCGTGAATCTTTTTTTGTATTTGGTCTATTTGTTCTTTGGAAATTGTAATCATTTCAATGTTATCAATCGGCCTTATAAGTCCCAACGAATCTCTAGCTATACTTACAATTCTATCTTCAGATACTAATTTTTGTACATCTACCAATTTCATTTCTACTCTGTTAATTCTTTCATTCAACGCTTCTTGTTTCGTAATCTTTTCTCCATTCATGCTTTTTATTTCTGAAAGAAGAACTACATAGGAAAGCAAAATCAAGGCTAAAACAATTACGGCAATAATAAATCCAGTAAGCTTTGTACCTTTCATACTAAACTCTTTCCGCCACTCTTAATTTTGCGCTGCGTGATCTTCTATTATTTTCAATTTCATTATCTGTCGGGACGATCGGTTTGGAGGTAATTAATTTTAATTTTTGTTTCTTCTCACAAACACAAATCGGCATTCCGGGTGGACAAACACAACTTAAACTTTCATACTTAAATTTTTCTTTCACTATTCTATCTTCTAGTGAGTGAAATGTTAAAACTGCAATCCTTCCGTTTACATTTAACAAGTCAACTGACTTGTCTAAAAACTCTCTCAACTCTCCCAGCTCATCATTTACATATATTCTTAGTGCTTGAAATACTCTGGCCAAACTTTTGTTTACAAATCTTTCCGGTGTTATTTCTTCAATTATTTTTTTAATCTGAAATGTTCTCGTGATTTTTTCTTTTAATCTGAGCTCAACAATTTTTTTTGCAATTAAGCGTGAATTTCTTTCTTCCCCAAATTCAAACAAAATTTTAGCAATGCTGTCTGCAGAAGCATCGCTCAAGAAATCCGAAGCGGTAAAACCCTCTTGTCTATTCATCCTCAGATCAAGGGAGGAATCCTCCCGGAATGTGAATCCCGCTTCA
>CAZEDR010000510.1:0-1796 GCA_964510975.1 uncultured Melioribacter sp.
ATTCCAAAATCAATTTCATCCGGTGAAGATGAAGCTACCGGAATTGCAAACAACGCTTGTGTGTTATTTGTTGCTTGTGCATTTGGGTTTTCACCCAAACCAGATGAACCGCCAATCCCTAATCCGTCACCTATTATGTCTTTTGTATCCAGTTCGCGTTGAAACACAATAACATCGTGAGTGTGCAGTTAAATTCTTTCTTGCAGAACCGGTTCTTCACACCTGGGGATGATGAGCAGTACGATTAGAAACAAGTGAATAAGAATGCTTCCGGCTATTCCCTTAGCGTAATTACGTTCGTATGTTTTTCGCCAGTAGACCATTATTTTTTAGTCCAAATTAAAAGAACGCCGCCAGCTTTATGCATACCACCAAATTCTGCCGGCGCATCGATACTGCTGCTATAATATTCAATCGCGGCAATATCGTTAGGGTTTAGGAAATTTATAAATCCGTCATTTTCTACAGGCAAGCCATCAAGATAAATATTTACCGCCGGTTCATTAAGACCTACAGTTCGTGTCGAATAAATAATATCTGCCGACCCGTTTTTGCCATAACCAGAGCTCGTTCCTCTTCTAATTTTTAATTGAGGAATTGATTGAAGTAGTTGACTTGTACTATTAAACGCCCGTCCCTTTAAGTCAGCGTATGTTAAGAACTGACCATTGAGTGTTTCTTTTCGCTTCCAAAATCCTTTGTTATTTATCAAATAATTTTCCGAGACTTCTTTAATAACTGTCTCGCCTAATACAATTTCTTTTTCCTCTATCTCAATCAGCAGTCTTAAGGTGTCAATTTTAGAAATTGGCAGCGGACCGATCGTAATACTATTATAGCCGGCTCTGGATACTCTCAGTGTTATTTTATCCACTACCAGATTATTGATCTCAAATAACCCAGAACTATCAGACTCAGCAATAGCTACTAATTTGTTATGATTCGAAATCATAACGATAGTTGAAGAAATAGGTTTTCGACTTGTTCTATCAACTACTTTCCCTATTACTGTTTTTGCATTGCCGAGTGTTGTTCCAAATAGTAAGATTAATAAAAGGATAGTTTTTTTATCCATTAAGTCCTCGCAAATCTCAATTCCTATTTATGAACAATTTGTTGGAATCGAAATGATTATTGCGTTATATAGGTGCAACAAAAGTTAAACATTTTAGCCAGATTGCATAGTGTTTCTTCATATGGCAGCTTTTTTTATTACCAACATTTCGTTCGTATGCTATTCGCCAGTAAGCCATTTACTGCCAGATTAATTCCGAATTCATGCTAACAGTTTTGTTTGCGTTTTTATCTTCTATTGAAACAGTAAGAATATAGACTCCTGTTGGGTAATTATTCATATCTAACTGCAAGTACATTTGCTGATCAGCCTTTGGAAGCTTGTATTGGGAAGTAAGCGAAAGTTTTTTCTCACTCTGCTTAAGCCCAAACGTACGTAAAACAGAATCGAAAAATCCTTCTTCTTCCTTTGGTTTTATTGTAACCGTTTGTTCAAAATTACTTTCGTTGCTCGATGTTATTCCTAGGTTATAGATTTCATAATAAAGGTATCACGGAGATTTTGAGCCAAAGGTATTTGATACGTTTGGCAAAATTGAATATTCATTTCTCCAGAAACCGCCGGGAACTTGTTCATCGATCTTAATTTCTTTTGAAAGGACTAAATCGCTTAACAGCAATTCCGGCGTTTGAAAGTTTTTGTTTTTAAATCTACCGTGATACGATGCAACTCCCCGGTCTTGCTTTCTTAGAATCTCGAATGTCGCATTTCCGGCAGTTGG
>CAZEDR010000511.1:0-1793 GCA_964510975.1 uncultured Melioribacter sp.
ATGGGGACCATTTGAAAGTGTATTGCCGCGCCAATCTATGCGTAACACCGGCTTGTATTTGCAAGATCAGCTAAACATTGAAAACTCTCTCTTTGGAACGGTTGGTTTACGTTATGATAAGAACCAAAAGTTCGGAAGCATAACAACTTATAGAATTGCGCCAGCTTATTACATCACTTCAACTAATACAAAAATTAAAGCTACGTACGGCAGCGGATTCAAAGCGCCATCACTGTTTTATATTTTCGATCCAATGTTTGGCAATCCGGATTTGAAGCCGGAAAAAAGCAAAGGCTGGGATTTGGGCGTTGAACAATCATTCGGCAATCAGAAATTTTTTGTTGGTGTAACATATTTTAATCTTCAACTCACAGATATGTTCGGCTTCGATGCAAACTTTAGAACAATCAACATTGCAAAAGCTAAAACAAGCGGCGTAGAAATCACCGGAGTTGCTAAGCTTATCAATGATTTATCTTTCAACGCGAGCTACACTTTTACGGAAGCAAAAGATGAATCGGAACAAAGCGCTGATTTCGGCAAGCAGCTTTTGCGCAGACCAAAGCATCAATTCTCGCTCAATACAAACTACAAAATGATGGATGCGCTGAATCTTAATTTATCTCTTAGATATGTCGGCAAGAGAGAGGACAAAGACTTCGGCGCTTATCCGGCAAAACGAATTACAATGCCGGATTACTTGTTGGTTAATTTCGCCGCAAGCTATCAGTTGCTGGAAAATTTAGCATTGAACGCGCGCATCGAAAATTTATTCGATAAGAAATATGAAGAAGTACTTTTCTACGGAACGCTTGGCAGAAGTCTTTACGTTGGATTGAGTTTTAGTCTGTAACTTAGATTCTGGATGCTTGATACTGGATACTAGATTTTTTGTTCTCTTCCAGTATCCAGCATCTAATATCTTGTGTTAACCGCGCCCCATTCCTTGCATACGCTGTGCTCTTTCTTCTTGCAATTTTTTATACTCAACTTTTTGTTCATCAGTAAGAATAGCTTCAATCTGCTTATCCGTTTTTGCACGCAAATCCATAATAGCTGAGCGCATAGCTTCTCTATCGCCACCACTGTTCTCTCTAATTTTTGTCATCTCGGCTGTTTGTGCTTGCAGAATCGTATCAGCTTTTGCGAACTGAGCATCTGTTAATGTTAATCTCGTTTTCAATTCTTCCAAAGTTTTCTTCATTCTTTCTTGTGGATTCATTCCGCCGCCCATTTGCGCGTAAGAATTTGCAGCTAACGATAAAACAAACATAACTGCAATTGCAAAGATTGCTTTTACTTTCATTTTTTCTCCTGTTACTTAACCAGTAACATTTTTTTTGTATGAGTGAAGCTATTTGTTCTTAATGTATAAATGTATGTTCCGCTCGCAAGCCGGCTTCCATCAAAACGGACTTGATATTTTCCGGCGTGCTGGGATTGATCTACCAGAGTAGCTATTTCGTTACCTAATACATCATAAACTTTGAGTGTAACATGTTGTAAAGACGAGGCATGCCTCGTCTCTACTGGTATTGAATATTCTATCGTTGTTGTTGGATTGAACGGATTAGGATAGTTCTGCGCTAAAGAAAATTCAGTTGGAACAGAATCGTAATCTTGAATGTCCGTTGCCGGTTTGAAGATAGGGAGAGTAGAGAAATCTTTAACCAAGATTTCTTTTACTTCCACTGTCGTCATTCCAAAATGATCTTTAAGAATACTTGTGTAAATCTGGCGGTAATCATAAACGAATTTGATATCGCCATTGCCATCCAAGCTGCTTAAGTTTG
>CAZEDR010000512.1:0-1787 GCA_964510975.1 uncultured Melioribacter sp.
ACGCAATGATTCGAATTGATATGAGCGAGTACATGGAAAAGTTTTCCGTAAGCCGCTTAATTGGCGCGCCTCCCGGATATGTTGGTTATGATGAAGGCGGGCAGCTTACCGAAGCCGTTCGCCGCAGACCTTATTCTGTGGTTCTTCTTGATGAAATAGAAAAAGCTCATCCGGATATTTTTAATGTACTTCTTCAAGTGCTTGATGATGGAAGGCTTACGGATAACCAAGGAAGAACTGTTGATTTCAAAAACACAATAATAATAATGACTTCCAATCTCGGCTCTCATTTGATTCAAGATAAACTTGCTGAAATAAACGAAGATAATTTTGAAAACATAATGGGTGAGATGCGGGTAAGTTTAAGCGAACTATTGCGCGCTACTATTCGTCCAGAATTTTTAAACCGCATTGACGAAATCGTTTTGTTCAAGCCTTTGTTGAGAAGTGAGCTAAAAAGCATCATTGATATACAACTGCAAAAAGTTGGTGGAATGCTTTCAGAGAAAAACATTACGTTAGAAGTGAATGACGACGCTAAAGATTTTCTGCTTCAACGCGGCTACGATGTAACTTATGGCGCTCGTCCACTGAAGCGAACAATCCAAAAGTATTTAGTGAATGCACTTTCTGCTGAGCTGTTAATGAACAAGTTCGAAAGCGGCGATACAATTTACGTCTGTTGCCCAAAAGGGGAGAAGCTTTCATTTGAAAAACGGAATTAAGCTATGATCAAAAAAATGATATTGGTTTTGGCCTTATTAATTGGCGCTGGGTATTCATTTGCACAAGAAAAGATTTTAGTAATTGCTCCTCATCCGGATGATGCTGAATCTTCTTGCGGAGGATTAATTGCAAACCATGTTGCCATTGGTGATGAAGTAGTAATACTAACAATGACTGGCGGAGAATATGGCATTTATGGAAAGAGCGCAGACGAAGCCCGCTCAATTAGAACCAAAGAGGCTGTTAACGCCGCAAATGTTTTGGGAGCTAAGGCGGAATTCTTCGGCGCAATAGATGCTTTCTTAACTGTTGATACGGCAAACACAGCAAAACTAAAAAAAATTATTAGTGATCTTAAGCCAACAATTGTGTTTTCTGTTTGGCCTCTCGATGTACACTCCGATCATCAAGCTACCGGAATTCTTACTTGGAGAGTTTTTCTCGAATCGTCATCTTCGTTTGATCTATACTTTTACGAAACTTGCAATCCCGCGCATACTAAATCATTTCAGTTCGTTCCTACAGACTATGTTGATATTACCAATGTTTACGAAAAGAAAAAGGAAGCAACGCTTCAGCATAAATCCCAATCGCCGCAAGAATGGTATGGCATGTATGAAAATTTAGCTCTTACACGCGGCTATGAATCTGATGTTCAATACGCGGAAGGTTTTATCAAGGCTCAAAATTTTTCGGGGATGGGAGGACGTTCTTCGGTAATTCCCAAAACACTAAAGAAGCGGGATTGAAATCCGGTTCAGATAATTGTTCAGTACTATTGTTAACCATCGCTAAATTGAACTTCGTGGTTTCATGCGAGTCATTCCTTTCCTATTTTAATTCCCATAATTAGCCGAATTTTCAATCATAAAAGAATTGAAAGTGAAATCAAAAATAATTGTCGTCCTATCTATTTGTTTGTTTTCTAATCTACAATTAACCGCACAGAACAAAATATTCAAAGCTGTAAGAACAACAGAATCATTCACTCTTGATGGCTATTTATCAGAACCGGCTTGGCAAAGTGTTGTTCCAACAACAGATTTCCTCCAGCAAGAACC
>CAZEDR010000513.1:0-1786 GCA_964510975.1 uncultured Melioribacter sp.
ACTTTTCAAAGCCCCAATTGTTCCGGGCGAAAACAAGCACATTCTACTTCTAAAGAAAGAGTTGCAAAAGTATTTTGAAGGAACACTAAAAGAATTCAAAACGCCGCTTGTTTTTCCCGGCACAGATTTTCAGAATAAAGTATGGAATGAACTTCTGAAAATTCCTCATGGCGAAACTACTTCCTACGAAGAGCTGGCAAAGAGAGTTGGAGTTCCTAAAGGTCAGCGGGCTGTTGGTCACGCAAATGGTTTAAACAGAATCGCAATTGTTATTCCTTGTCATCGTGTGGTAAATAAGAATGGAAATCTTGGCGGTTACGGCGGCGGACTTTGGCGCAAACAGAGATTGCTGGAACTTGAGACAAAAAAACTATCTTGTTAGAATGATCTTTACCCATTCTCTAAATCTTTCCAACCGTTTCCACATTTCTTTTGTCTGGTTTTCGGAGTACAATTCACCTAGATAAGATACTTTTGTTTTTTCTTCAATGATTCTTCGCAACTGGTTTACCGCTTTGGTTTTTTCTTCGCTATCGGCGACAATTGTATCAACCAGCAAGATTGCATCTTCGTGATTATCGCCAATACTTCTCTGTCCGGAAAGTTTTATGCAAAGTGCATCGGTGTATGCTATTGCCGAATGAACAATCAGAACACACGCTGCTGTCCAATATTCCAATTCCATCGAATCTTTTGCTGCTTCATAAAAATGCCCAGCAACATTTTGATATCGCAAATAGCTTTTTCGCTCAACTGCCTTTCTACCTCTGCGCTCAGCCATCTATTAAAGTCCGGGGGTTCTTTCCAACTACTAATACGCCTTGAGCGATAATTTCTTTAATTAACTGTACATGTTTTTTCTTTTTAAATTCGCTAGCAGTGAAAAAAAGCGGAGCTATTTTTATTCCATATTTAGCACTCATAGATTTCGATTCCTTATTCAACAATTCTCGTACTAATATTTTATCCGAAACGGAATTAACGATACAGCAAAGATCAAGATCCGACTGGGGTTTTTCTTCTCTCCTAGCCACGCTGCCGAATATAACTGCACTTATTACATTTTTTTTAAGGATAGAACCTATTTCCTTTGTTATAGCATGAGGGAACAGACTCTCGGCTTGATATAAAGGCATAAGCAAATCCTTAACTAGAACGTGATCTCTATTCAGCGAGAACAAGTGGTCTCTTCCGCCACGTTGTCTGTTAACAATCCCAAGTTCTTCCAAAGAGCCAAGTGCTTTAATCGCAGAACGCGGATGCATCCCCGAAATACGTGCCGTTTCATTACCGGTGCAACCGTTATTTCTGTCAATAAGGGTTCTCAATACGGCTACATGCGACCATGACCGAAAAACTTCATCCATTACTCTGTAAAGAATCATTTTATCTCTCTCATGGTTAGTCTGCTAATATGCTGTTTATACGAGTTTGGTTCGGTTGCAGCATCATATACTTTTGTATACAAATATATACTTTTGTATATAAAGAGCAATCGTTATTCTTTATCGGTAAGCAGCAAATAAGAATGGAAATCTTGGCGGATATGGGGGCTGATTGTGGTGTTAGCAGCTGTTGCTGGAGCTTGAGCAAGTGTGTGGATAATTTTCACAAGCAATCGTTTACATTTTCATTAAGCCTCTAGTCGAGACCTTTTTCTTCTTTGTTCCTTATCCATCTTGAGACTTTTTTACCAATGCCTCAAGTCTGACGTTATATAAACAACACCCACTTGTCTTTTACCCATTCTAATAATAGCTTGCAATCAGCAAATAACAAATAATTC
>CAZEDR010000514.1:0-1781 GCA_964510975.1 uncultured Melioribacter sp.
CTAAGGTTGACATGATGAATTATGCTTCCTTCTCAGATTTGTAAGCATCCATACCAGCTTTAAGTGCGGATTTCAGACGCTCGCTTTCTTTTTCAATTTTGTCTTTTCCGGCTGTTGCTACATTACCGGCTTTGTCTTTTGCTTCTACTAATATTTTTTCAGCTTCATCTAAAAGAGAATCAACTTTCTCTTTAGTCTCTGCTACTAAACGTTCGGACTTTTTTTTCCCTTCGTTAATTAGCTGAGAAGCTTTCTCCTTTGCGTTCGTAAGATATCCTTCTGCATCCTCAATAAATTCTTGAGATTTATTCTTGATATCCGTACGTAATTCTTTTCCAGCTTTTGGTGCATAGAGAAGAGCAATGATTGAACCTACGGCAGCGCCGGTTAAAAATCCAATCAATAATCCTTTTCCCATTCCATTATCTTCATTAGCCATATTAACCTCCAATTGATATGTTTGAAGTGGTGCCAAAATAGTGAGGATAGCCTCTAAAATCAAGGATAAGAATGTCAAAATCAGCACTTACTTATTTAAAAATAGTTCTTTGAAAAATGTCTTTTCTTTCTCTAACTGCTTTACTACCTCTAATTCTTGGTTATTCTCCCCTTTCTTCTCCATTTCCTTGCTAAATTCCTCACACTTCATAACCGTACAACTGTTAACCTTTCCGTAATTCATTAAACTGTGATCCGAACTAACCAGTATTATCAATTTTCTATTCTTTGATTTATCAATCTCTTGCCGGATATGATAATCTGAAATGCGGTTATCCGAGTAAACAATTTTCCCTTTTGATAAATGTAATGGAGAGTTTGCGTGCCCATCCAGATGAAGTGTGAGATTACATTTCTTGCCGGCAAAGTAAGAATTCAGAAGATTTACAAGCTGAACCCGGCTTGCTTGCTTATCTTTGCTCTGCATTTTGGCTAACGTTTTCACTTTGCCAATCAAATTATTGCCGTCAATTATGTAATGATTCATTCTATTTCACTGTTATAGCTGACCTTATGGCTTTGGAAGATTTTCTCGTTGATCACTCTTAAAATGCCAGAAGCTGCCTACATGTTAATCTTATTGGTAAGTATTGGTTCCAACTTAAGTATAATATTTCTCAATTGTGTATTTGTAATTTCGTTACTGACAGAATTGCTATCAATGACATAAATATAAGCCCAAGTGCCTGTTGGAAGAGTAGGTTGCCTAAAATCCCCTTCAATTTTAAATTCTCCTTCAAATAGCTGCGTAAGCGAAGTAATAATATCCTGGGCTACTTCATCTCGTGTAAGAATTACGGTAAAGGTCGTGTCCTTAAAATTATACTTAGTAACATTCACCTTAATTTCATTAGCAAAATTTTGTTTTAGAATGAAGAATTCTTTGTTCCCGCCCCCCTGTCTTTGAAATTCAAGCTTAGCGTAATCTACAGTGTTTGAAGAATTACATGCAGTAAGTACTAATATAATTTGTAACCAAATAAAATTTCTTAATCTTAACACGGAAGCCTCCTTTAGCTTAAGATGATTTTTCAAATGGGAAGTGCCTACTAGGATTTTCGTTTGGGCTAAACTAGAAAACTTGTAGCGCGTACGGGGGTCGAACCCGTGATCTCCGCCTTGAGAGGGCGGCGTCCTGGACCACTAGACGAACGCGCCATGTTTAATACAAAAAAAATCTGAATTTATTTTTCTTTACTTACTGAAGTTACACATAAGTTGAATTTCCTTAATCTTCCTTAGTGAAACTTGGTGACTTAGTGCTTTTGTGGCTCAATTTCTTA
>CAZEDR010000515.1:0-1777 GCA_964510975.1 uncultured Melioribacter sp.
ATGAAATCTCTTTGTCTATATCTACACGACCAAAAAATCTTTTCTCGATCATATATCCATCCTTATCGTTAAGATTGCATGAAGTAAGAATTATTGCGTTTATGCACACGGCAATTTTTAAAAGTAATTTCGCTTTATTCATAACCAAATATTTCTCATTTTAACTGTCGTATAGTATAGGAAGAATGGTCTAATTGAAAGCCTGAAAGCGAGTTTAACTCGCCATATTGCGCAGTTGTTAGGTTTAAAAAAGTAAGATGGGAAGGAAATTATTTTTTCGAACTGGCTCTAAAATCTCTAAGTCCAATTCCTTTTTCTTTCTTGAAATAACGCGAAATATGGCCGATATCTGAATAATCCAACGAGCGGCAAATTTCTGAAATGCTTAACTCTGTTTCGATTAAATATTTTGTAAGTGTTTCTGCTCTTTTTCTTCTTACTTCTTCCATAATTGTTCTGCCTAAATATTTCTTGAATCTACATTCTAGACTTCTTCTGCTCAAACTCGTAACCCTCACAATATCATATACACTGAGCTTACGGCTTAGATTTGCATAGATAAACTTTAGGGACTTTATAACCTCTTGATCGTTAACAGCAAAAATATCTGTAGATTGTCTTGCAACAATGTGAGTTGGTTGAACTTGTATTTCTAATTCTTGAATTCTTTTCTTATGCATCATTCTATCGAGCATTTCGGCAGTTTCAAATCCAGCACTTTCTGTGTTTAATGCAATACTTGAAAGTGGCGGGTCGCTCATTTCACAAATCAATTCATCGTTATCTACACCGAGAACGGCGACATCTTCCGGAACTCTAAGCTTAGCTAATTTACATGCTTGTAAAACATGATGCCCACGGTCATCGTTGCATGCAATTATACCAATAGGTTTCGGCAAACTTTTTAACCACGAAGCAATTTTCTTTTGATCTTTTTTCCATTCCGAATATTCGCCTGATAATCTGCCGGAGTAGTTATGTACTTTATACCCCATTGATTTCGATATTTCCGTAAAAAAATCGAGGCGTTCGCTGGACCATTCAAATTCTGAAAAGCCGCAAAATCCTAAATTAGAGTAACCTAATCCTAAAAGATGTTCCAATGCAGCTGTCGCAATTTTCTTACCATCGGTTTTTACGATGGGGATTTCTTTTTTTCTAGATGAATAATGAAGAACAGAAATGAGTGGAATACCTTTTTTTAATAAATTATCAGCTAGTGGCGAATCTCTCATTATGATTCCATCCACTTCAATATTCTTTAGGGCCTTGATCGAAATATTTAAATCTCTTGGTTCAGTATAAAATATCCAAGGGCCATGAATTCTTGAATACTTTGTTATACCTTTTATAAAATTCCTTCCAAATGCTCTAGAAGTTTCAACAAAGACAGCTACTCTTGGAACTCTTGCCATTTTCTTTAATCAATAGTTATGAAATTTTTTTTATTTGTAATAACCAGTTGTGTGAATTAATCTTTATGAAGTCAAAACAATTATTTAATATGAAAATGGAACGCATATTAAACTGATTTAACATGATTTCCACAGATAAATTTTTGAATAATTGTTTTTAAGTTCCTTTTGACAATTTTAAGAATCTATTTCACACAACCGGTTTGTAATGGTAAATAAATATCGGTTAACTTTCTAACATTAGCCACACTTTGATTCCAAAACCATCCGTTCATTAATGCTACTCATAGGTGAATGTTGCATAATTAATCAAAAATATATCAGTGCAAATCCGTTAAATCTGCGTCATCCGCGGGCTATTT
>CAZEDR010000516.1:0-1776 GCA_964510975.1 uncultured Melioribacter sp.
TTTAACAAGCAACTTGTTCTGAAAAGCTAAACCAGTACTACTTCCCTACGACCGAGTCGAAGACGCGGTCGGTTTTGAGTTGCTGGTTAGTTTTTGCTTTGATTTTATGGATGCGATGATGAACGTAATAAAAAGAGCGCAACCAACTTTGCAAAGCATTTACCGAACTACTCACGCCGAATAACAAAACAATTTATTTTTTGTAACTAACATAACTTTGGAAACAGTTTTGGTTGGCAACTAATACCAGCTTTGAAAAAACGTAAACCCAGTGACCAACACAAAACCCGAAAGCCACCACCTTAGCTTTGAATAAATTTGTTAGCCGACTTTTGTAACCCAAACTGATAAAGAACAAACCAACATTGAAAACCGAAACAGAATAACTAAACCAACCAGAACCCGAAGAACATAACCAGAACAGATTACCAACTTTACTGACAACACTTACACTATTCTTGTTTTACGCTGTAAACTAACGACGTTGCGCCTAACCCGCCGCCCATAACAAGGAAGCCAAGTAAAACACAACTGATAAATATTTAACAAACTGCACTTAACTTTCAAAGTAAGTGCGGTTTGTAAGTTAATTATTTAGAACGAACACTTAGAACAAAATGCAGAACAAAAACAAAACACCAAAAATTATAAAATCGCCGAACTAAAACGGCGGTCGGGTTGAGGCGCTGGTTAGGTTTTATTCTTTTACGCAACAATGATAGATATATCTTGGAAATTCATATCTGCTAAAATCGTATGACAAATCTATTCTGAGTCCATTATTATAAAAATTTTCATAGTTGTTGAAGAATTCAATAGCCTCTTGATTAAAAAGTAAACGCAATGAAACTCTATCTAATTGTGTTTTTAATCCGACTGAATAACCACCTCGCCAACCTATACTTTTTTTAGCTATTAAATAATCTACATCTAAGCCAAACACAAGATAATTCTTTTTATAAAGTACAACTTCAAATTTAGAATTTAAGAGTCCTTCAACAAGAGCATTAATAATGGGCATTCCACTTCCAGAATTAATCATCTCTCCAGATGTTGTTAATGATGAGTATAACCATATTAGTGGATTTAAAGAATAGAAGAATTCTGATTTATCATTTGGATTTTGTACGACAGCAAAGCTGAATGATGGCATTTCCCAAAATAGAAAATCAGCGCCTTCAAAATCGGAATTTTTTGATAGACTTATTCTTAAATTAAATGAATTACTTGTAGAGTAATTTAAGCTAATAGGGTATTCGTTCTTTAAATATTGGGCTGTAACCAAATCAGAAAAGAATACAAATAAAACTACTGAAATGTATTTAATCATAAAACCTAACAGCGTTGCAACTAAACCGCCGCCAAGAACAACAATGACGACATTTTCAGCGCAACTTTTTGTTTTATAATCAGTTTTGTAAAACAAATCACACTTTGAACAACTTACTTTCTTTGCAAAGTCAAACCAGAATTAAACCACTACGACCGGTTCGCTAGAAGCGGTCGGTTTTGAGTTGCTAGTTAGTTTTTGCTTTTATTTTATGTATACGACGATGAACATAAAAGCTTTTTGCATACCAACAATGAAACCCAATGAACGAGCTACACCACGCCAAATAACAAAACTATTTGTGTTTGGTTACTAACAAAGCTTTTCAAACTATTTTGCTTAACAACCACAACCAGCAATGCAAAGAGATAAAACCAGCGACCAACACAAAACCAGAAAGCCACCACCTAAGTTTTGAATAAACCAACAAGCCGACTTTTAAAACC
>CAZEDR010000517.1:0-1776 GCA_964510975.1 uncultured Melioribacter sp.
TGTTATTCGTGGTAGTAACATTCCGGATGAAGAGGGAAAAATGAAGATTGGTGAAATAAAATACACGCGTAATCCGGAAGATTATTTTTTGCAGTTCGCTTGGTTCGCACTTCGCAATGGAATTGCTGAACTGGTCGGATTTCCTCCAACAGTTCCACTGACAAGGTAATGGTTTTTATGAAGTCGAGTTGTTCCAGAAAGTGCATGCGCTAATGATTTAACAAAAGAATCATAAGTGTGACCTTGGAAGTAGTTCCTTTTTCATCCTTTTGATCGATTTATTTATTTCTTAAAACGAATTAGACTTGCACTCAGTTAGTTAACTGAACTACATATTTATGAATGAGACTTTTATATGGCTGAAATAATAATAGTTGAAATACTTGCGGCAGTGGGTTTGATATCGCTACTAACTTACTTGGTTGCCTCAGATTTAAGGAAAAATCATAAACGAGATCAGACATACGAAGAGGGAAGAGCAATTGTGAGGTTTGAGAAAGAGTTAGATAGAACTGATTCCATTCAAAGAAGAATTGATCAATTAAAAGTAGAGGAAGAAACTTTATAACCAAATTCCAATTACGAACTAATCTTATTTGAAATCAATATCTCTTAATCCCCGACTGTAACTCATTTGCCAAAATCACTTCAAACTAAAGAACTAATCCCATTTTCGTTCTAATGGACGATTGAAAAACAATACATGTGTTTTTATTATGGGTAAGCAATGAATTGACCTAGAAGGAATTAAGCATACAAGTAAAATAATTATTGTGCGCTTAATGGTTTTTCTTTGCATACACAACTCCTAAACCCGGCTGCAGAAAAGCGGAATATGCAGCTGGGTTTTTATTTATAGTTGTGAAGCAAACTTCCTTTGTGTGACCAACACTCTTCTTCGCTTCGAACAAAATAAAATACCATCTTTCTCATGATCAGCGAATGGCTAACATAATAATGCTTGCATCTTTTAATAGCATTAATCCTTCTTTCATTCTTCTGCACTATATGTAATAGAAACTTTAGTCGATACATTAATCAAGTTCAAAATAAGATTCCGTGTTGTTGTGTAGAAGAATTGGAAATTCAATTCATAACTAATTATAAGGAGCTTCAAATGAAGTACAAATATTTATCCGTCATTATGGCGGCGTTTCTATTTACCATAATTATTGCCGGATGTGGTGGCGGTTACGTTATGGTAAATAAGGAAGCATCTACTTCTGCAATTCGTGCAGCTGAAGAAGTTGGGGCGTCAAAAGTACCTAGTGCATCTCTTTATTTACAACTTGCCAAAGAAGAGTTGGAAACTGCTAAGGCTTTGGCAGCTAAAGGGGAAAAAGAACAATCAGAGTCAATGCTTTCACGAGCGCAAGCAGATGCTGAACTTGCTGTAGCTCTTTCAAGGGGTGATTCCGACAAGTCTGAATCGGTCATTGCTTTAGAAAAAGTTAGAAAGCTGCGTTCAGATAACAATTTACCTCAAGGAAGGAAGTGACCCATGAAATCAATTACATATTTATTAACACTAGTCTTAGTATTTGCGATAATTGGCTGTTCAGCAAGTCTTCCTCCCAAAGAGCTTGTAAATGCTCGTCAATCTTATCAGCATGCAAACTCAGGACAGGCGGCACAATTGGTTCCCGCAGAATTGCACAAAGCACAAGCAGCATTAGCAATTGCAGAAAGATCATTTAAAGAAGATCCCGAATCATTTCGTAAGCGTGATCTTGCTTATATAGCTGATAGAAAAGCAAAAATGGCAGATGCTCTTGC
>CAZEDR010000518.1:0-1757 GCA_964510975.1 uncultured Melioribacter sp.
TATTTTCTCTCTTAAACTTAACCTTATCTTTTGCCACCTAATAATCCTCTGATCCGCACATATAATGTCATTAAAGGTTGGTTGGCGTACACAAGGTTCTTGATTCATAAAGAAGATAATTTCCCTTACGAAGGGTGTCGCTTAATTAATAAATCAAAAATATATCAGTGTAAATCTGTTAAATCTGCGTCATCCGCGGGCTATTTCTGTTTAAATAATTAATTATGCGACAGCCTCTTACGGGACAAACTTTCCTAAAACATTATTCCCAGATTTAATCCAAAGATTGATGGATAAGCTTCTACACTCTTAAGTGGTCCGATAGAATATTTTAGATACGGTTCCACTAATAGGAAATTTTTAGAACTAAGTGGAATCTCAAGCCCCAACGAGATATTTAATATTTTTGCAAAAAAGAAATCATTAAAAGAACCTAGTGAATTTGTTTCCATCTCTTCTTTACTAACTGTTTGCATTATCGTAATTCCACTACCAGATACCGTTGATATAGTACTCTTAACATCGTAGGTGGTTTCGATATCCTCCTTCAGAAATGTTACTGAAGAAATACCTGTAGAAACAAATACCCTTGTATTTGCAAAACCAAATCGGTATTTCAGATTAATTGGAATATCAAAACCCATTAATTGCAAGTCCTTAGATTTTACATGTTTCCCAATTGCAATTGATTGCTCTGTTACATTCTGAAAATTTATTGTTTGATTGGTTAATAGAACGCCAGAATAAACAACCAAATTTTCGATCAAGGGAATTTCTACAAATATACCGCCTCCCATATGTAATTTTGAGCTATGATTTGCTTGGTCATAATTCACAATTGATGAAACGTTGGCTCCGAATCTTAATATGCCCTTCAAAGAATTTTCAGATTGATACGGATACTCTAGTTCATGTGAGTTTACGGGTAGATTTTGTTTTGCAAGGCTATTTATTTTCTCCGGGCTTTGTGATGTATCAACTTTTCCGATAGCCGGTTGAGGATTTGCAACAGCACTATTTGCACTAATCACATTGTCAACTTCATTCTTAGCTGGCAAATCCTTTAGAGGAGGAATAGTATTATCTAAATTATGCTTGGAAGTATTTGATATTGCAGTTGAGCTTCGTTGAACATTACTCCCTAAAGTTGATTCTCCGGTAAGTCTATTTTTAGCAACTTTATTTTGTTCTTTCGTTTTTAGTAATCCACTATTTTCAATTTCATCATCTTGAATTGTACTTTCTGCCTTTCGTTGCTGAGAATTATCATGTAAAACAACATGGTTTGTATTCGTGTAGTATTTATCATAAATAAATAAAGAAATTCCGGTAAGAGTAAAGAGTAGAATAGACGCCGCAATCCGCAAATAAGAATTGAAACGTTTCTTGTTTTGGGCATAGACAAGCTTCTTTTCAAAATTATCCCAACGTTCTTGAGTAAAATCTTCTTGTTCTGTTTCCAGAACATTGTTAATTCTTTCTCTTAGTTTCATTTCAAATTCTTCTTCAATCATTGTTATACTTTAATAATAACATTTTCATTTTTGACTTAGCGCGTAGAAGAAAAACCCGGGACGAATTGACACTAATATTTAACTCAGACGCTATTTCTTCATGGCTATGATTTTCAATTTCATATAGATTAAAAACCAATCTATGGTGATCCGGCAGCTTGTTTAATAAATTCAATATTTCTTGTAACCTTAACTTGCTCACAGCATCCTCATCTATCTGAACTTCATTTAGATCTTCAATAT
>CAZEDR010000519.1:0-1745 GCA_964510975.1 uncultured Melioribacter sp.
CAGATGAGGAAAAATCTTCCTTCATTAACTCAATTGGCTTAACCGCTTATGCCGAAGGGGACGTTTTTGTTTGGACCTTAGATGAGTTGAAAGGCCATCTAGTTATGGAAGAGATAGATGAAAAGATATTTTATATAAAATCTTATTACATGATTAGCAGAGAATATCATAGATATAGCTTGGTAGAGATTATTTATTACGATAAGAATAAGAATGTTTTGAAATCGTATAGGTATGAACATAACTACGATAAACCGGAATTCAAGTATAGTTCTCCAATACTTAAGAACTCGGAGATTGAGAAAATTTTAGCGAAAAGTGAAGAGATTATCACTTCAGCAAAAACTCAATAACTTATTCCCTCTTGCAAGATTCCAACTCCGCCGATCAAATTCATCTGTTCTAAGATGTGGTTTTTTCTGTTTATCAAATAGCCGGTTGGTCTGCGCGGATTGCGCTTCTTTGGATTTGGTAGAATTGCGATGATTGTCGCTGCTTCGGATGCGTTTAGCTTAATCGCCTTTTTTCTATAATATACTTTAGCAGCACTCTCAATACCATAAATGCCTTTTCCCATTTCGGCCACATTTAAATAGACCTCAATAATCCTCTCCTTACTCCACAACAATTCCATCATCAAAGTATAGTAAGCTTCAAATCCCTTTCTTACTATAAGCTTTGAATTCCAAAGGAAAAGATTTTTTGCTAGCTGCATTGTTATTGTGCTTGCACCTCGTACTCTCTTACGCCTCGAGTTTTCTTTCAATGCTTTTTCTATCTGCTGGAAATCAAATCCGAAATGCTCAAAAAACATTTGGTCCTCGGAAGCTATTGCAGCTAAAGGCACATACTTTGAAACATTTTGAATAGCAACAGATTTTTGCTGCGGTTCCGACCAAGAAAAAAGCCCGGCAAAAGAATCAGAATCAGAAAAGATAAATGATGTAGCCGGTGGATCTATGAACCTAAAGAATAAGAAGAGAAAAGCTACAAAGGCGGTATAGATGAGAACAAATGAAGCAGTAAACTTTATGAATCCTAAAATCTTTTTCATCATTGTATTTAGTTATTATGGATTAGAAAGAATCTAACTCAATTCTTATTTGAGAATTTACACTGGAAATCGAACTTAAACTATTGAATTACTGTTGTTAGAGTAAGGATAAGTTACGATAGATTCAAATATTTGTTAAATTACTCTTTATCAAAATAGGAGATGGAAAATGATAACGGACAAAATGCAAAAAGCCTTAAACGATCAGATTAATGCTGAGATCTTTTCTTCTTATTTGTACTTATCAATGGCTGCATATCTCGAATCTCAAAATTGGAGCGGTATGGCTGCGTGGATGAAAGCCCAATCCGGCGAAGAATATAGCCATGCTATGAAAATTTATGGTTATTTAAATGAAGTTGACGCCACCGTAGTTTTAGAAGCCATTGAAAAACCACAAGCTGCTTGGTCTGATCCAAAAGTTGTATTTCAAGAAGCTCATAAGCATGAACTTTACATTACAAAGAGAATTAATGATTTAGTAGGACTTGCCATTGAAGAGAAAGATTACGCAACCAATCTATTTCTAAATTGGTTTGTAACCGAGCAAGTTGAAGAAGTTGCGACTATTACCCAAATCAACAATAAATTCGCTTTGATTGGAGACAACAAGACCTCTCTCTTCCTCTTAGACAGAGAATTGGGAATGCGCGCCGGTAAGTAAAAGTATATATTTTGCAAAAAGGCGAGA
>CAZEDR010000520.1:0-1726 GCA_964510975.1 uncultured Melioribacter sp.
GGTTCTGTAATTGCCGGCGGTTTAATTTTAGCATTAGTTTCTTAAGGAGGATTAAATGTTTAGTCAAGACGTTATGAATGTATTCTGGCAGACAATCTCAATTACCATAAAAGGAATGGGCGGAATATTTCTCTTTATGTTTTTATTCTTTTTGATTGTGAAAGGATTGGATAAACTGTTTCCGAAAGAGTTGGAAAGGAAAAACGATTAGATATGTTAATGTTGAGCGGTAATTCCATTTGGTATTACCGCTCTTGATGAAAAATTACGAGTGTTTTTTCTTCGAACGCGTTTCTTTTTTTTCTATTTCATCCACTTCTTTAATAACCACCGAAGCTAAAACCGAAATAGCCAAAGTAGCAACAATTACCAAGAGAGAAATCTGAACCGGAATATGAACGAATCCGGAGATAAGCATCTTTACACCAACGAATAAGAGAATGAAAGAGATTCCATATTTCAAATAGCGGAAGAGATTTAAGATGCCTGCTAATGCGAAGAAAAGGGAACGAAGTCCAAGTATTGCAAACAAGTTGGAAGTAATAGCAATAAAAGGATCGTGAGTAATAGCGAGTACTGCCGGGATTGAATCAATTGCAAAGATTACGTCTGTTGATTCCACTAAAACTAAAGTTATGAACGCGACAGTAGCATATAATTTATGATTCTTTTTCACAAAGAAATGATCGGTACCAGATTCTGTATCTACCGGGAAAACTTTCCTTGCTGCACGGACAAAAAGATTTTTTTCCGGCTCAATTTTCCCTTCACCGCTTGTCATCATTTTGTAAGCAGTGAAAACAAGAATGGCACCAAAGATGTAAATCATAAAGCTGAAAGATTTAATAAGCTCAACGCCCGCTACTATGAAAAGGATTCTTAAAACTACAGCGCCAATAATTCCCCACTTTAGAATTCTCGGCTGATATCTATCCGGTATTCCCATCGTGCTGAATATCATGATAAAGACAAATAGATTATCTACCGAAAGAGAATACTCAATAATGTATCCGGTGATGAATTCGAAAGATTTTGTGCCGCCTTCCGGGAAAAAGAAATAAATAACAATGGAAAAAATAAATGCAGTAGAAATCCAGACAGAAGTCCAGATTAGTGCTGTCTTAACTCCAACCGCGCCTTTTCTGTGGTCGGTGATGAACATATCAATAACAAAAACAGCTAGAAAGAGTGCTGCGAATATTATCCAGAATAGAAAGTGTATTTCCATAATAGCCTTGCTCAATTAAATGGGTTCAAAAAATAGTAATTAATTGCCAATTTCAATTAAAACATCACCTTCAAGAACGGAATCTCGTGTGTTAACTTTAATTGATAATACTTTGCCCTCTTTATCAGAGTTGATGTTATTCTCCATTGTCATAGCTTACAAAGTAATAAGATTGTTTCCAATATTTACCTCATCGCCAACTTTAACATGGATTTGCAAAATAATTCCCGGCAGCGGCGATTTTATTTTGCCTACGCCCTTAGCTTCTGTTGGACTTGCGGTTTTCTGTACCGACTTAACAATGTCTGTAGAAGGTTCAATTACAGAACGAACCAAACGAGGAGTTTTAGTTACTTGCCCTTTCTTTTCAATCTCAACTTGGTAACGCACTCCGTTTACATCAACTTCCGCGTTTGTGTCTTCGATGTTTACAATTTCAACTTCGTAAGGGTTTCCGTTTATAGCTAATTTAAATTTTCTCATAGTTGCAATTCCTTA
>CAZEDR010000521.1:0-1716 GCA_964510975.1 uncultured Melioribacter sp.
CAATAAATTTATTAACACCAACAACAATCCGTTCGTTACGTTCCATTTCTTGGTGAAATTGATAAGCGGATTTCTGAATTTCTGTTTGAGGGTAACCTTCTTCTATTGCATGTATCATTCCCCCCATCGCATCAATCTTAGCAATATATTCTTCAGCTTCTTTTTCTATCTGATCGGTCATTGCTTCAACATAATATGAACCTGCAAGCGGATCTATTGTATTTGTCACACCGCTTTCGTGAGCAATAATTTGCTGAGTGCGTAATGCAATCTTAACAGATTCTTGATTAGGCAAAGAGAGGGCTTCATCTCTGGAATTGGTATGGAGACTTTGAGTTCCGCCAAGAACAGCGGCAAGCGTCTGAACTGTAACCCGGACAATATTATTATCAACTTGTTGTGCGGTAAGAGTGGAACCGGCGGTCTGTGTATGGAACCGAAGCATTTGAGATTTATCTTTCTTTGCCTTGAATCTCTCTTTCATAATTTTAGCCCAGAGGCGGCGTGCAGCACGATATTTAGCAACCTCTTCCAACAAATCATTATGAGCGTTGAAGAAGAAAGAAAGTTGACCGGCAAATTCATCAACATCTAATCCGGCTTTTATAGCCGATTCCACATAAGCAATTCCATCAGCTAATGTAAAACCAACTTCTTGTGCGGCTGTAGATCCTGCCTCACGAATGTGATAACCTGAAATGGAAATGGTATTCCATTTTGGGATTTCCTTTGCACAGAATTCGAATATATTTGTTATCAGTCTCATAGAAGGTTTAGGTGGGAAAATATATGTACCACGAGCCATATACTCTTTTAAGATATCGTTCTGGATTGTTCCACTGATTTTATCTCTGCTAACACCTTGCTTCTCCGCTACGGCTATGTACATTGCCAGTAAAACTGCAGCCGGTGCGTTGATTGTCATTGATGTCGAAACTTTATCAAGAGAAATCTGATCAAATAAAATTTCCATATCAGCAAGAGTATCAATTGCAACGCCAACTTTTCCAACTTCACCCAACGCCATTGGATCATCACTATCATAACCAATTTGTGTCGGAAGATCGAAAGCAATGGATAGACCGCTTTGACCTTGCCCCAGTAAATAACGATATCTCTCGTTAGATTCTTTCGCGGTTCCGAATCCGGCGTACTGTCTCATCGTCCAAAATTTGCCGCGAAACATAGTTGGTTGTACACCGCGAGTAAAAGGATAAAGACCTGGGTAGCTTATCTTATTATTGTGAGATTCTTGATCAATATCCAGAGGGGTATAGAGTGATTTAACAGGAGTGAAAGATTGAGTAGTAAATTCTTTAAGCCGTTCCGGAAATTTTGAGATTGTCTTTTGATAATTGTTTTTATCCCAGTTCTCATAAGCTTCTTGAATTTTCTTTCTAACGTCGTCTGAATTCATATTTGCTTCCTTTCTAACTAATAACAAAATGCAGAGGCAATTTGTATGCTTGTACAAATGTTGAAATCCTATACAATAATTTAATAAAATGAATTAAAGGAAGATATTGTCTTTAAGTGTTAATCCGGATTATTCATTCACTTCTCAATTATTGGAATGCTAATACCTATACTAAAAATAGAAAGATTCCAAATTTATTTTTGCCGGGGACTTGACAAAGGAATGCGCAAAATCTATTTTTACCCCGCAAATTTATTCCGCGGTAGCTCAATGGTAGAGCATGCGGCTGTTAACCGCAG
>CAZEDR010000522.1:0-1715 GCA_964510975.1 uncultured Melioribacter sp.
TCAGGATAATCCATATCCTTTTTGCGGTTTTTCTCTTACGTAGTTTTTTAAGCATACAATACCTCTTTTAGGGATTTATTATAACATAAAAAAAGAGGTCAGAATTATTTTTCTTCTGGCCCCATTTTTTCAGACACGACAGCAAGAAAGCCCCCGAATTTATTCGTGGGGATGAATTGCGCGTGTTTTATCCCCCTAAAGAAATTTTAATTTAAATTTTCCTCTTGACAGATTAGTTGATATATTGTATAATATCTACAAATGGAATACAAACATTCTCGTAATCAGGTTTATCTCATAAACTACCATCTAATATGGTGCCCTAAAAGACGCAAGCCTATTCTTGTCGGTAAAGTCAAACAACGTCTTGACCGAATTATCAAAGAGGTCGCTAAAGAAAAGGGTGTTGACATTCTTGCCCTTGAGATTCAACCTAACCACCTCCATCTTTTTATTTCTGCTTATCCAACTATCGCTATCCATAAACTGATTAAAGCATTCAAGGGCAGAAGTTCACACTACCTTCGCCGTGAATTTCCGCATCTATTGAGACTCCCGTCTTTATGGACTCACTCATATTTTGTTTCTACCGCTGGTAATGTTAGTAGTCAAACAATCCAAGAATACATAGAAGCACAGAGTAAATCATGACAACAAAAACTATTTTATTAAAAATCAAGATGCCAGATGTTTCGGGATTTAAAGCACTTCGTGAATTATATTCTAAAACTTGTAATATGGGAATAGAATATCTTTCCAAACAATGGCCGAATAAAATCAAACATTCTCAACTCTATAATCATCTTAAAGAAGAAGTCGTCCTTCCTTCGTCTGTTCTTAACGAAGCAGTAAGACTTATCCGTTCCCGCTGGATAACTTTTTGCAAACAACGAAAACAACATATTAAAACTTCCATTCCCCATTTTAAGAATACCGTTGCTGTTGGATTTAATAACCAAAATTGGTCTGTCAGAAAAAATGGTTGTAAATATTCTATAGGTTTTCCTATCAACGGCTCAAAACCATATTTTGAGTTAGCATTATCCGACAGGCAAAAGGATGTCCTTGATAGATTATCTATGGCACAAATTAAGATCGGTAACGGTCAACTTTTAGAACGAAAAAACAAATGGTATTTTGTAGTTACTCTTAATTTCTCCGAACCCGAACGAACCGCCGGGAATAATATAGTCGGAGTTGATCTTGGGTTAAACAATATTGCCGTTTGTTATGATAAAGAACAGGGCAATACTAAATTCTTCTCTGGTAAAGAGGTTAGATTTCACAGAACCAAATATGCTTCACGGCGGCAGTCTCTTGGTAAAGCCAAAAAACTTAGTTGTATTCGTAAATCAAAGAACAAGGAAAGACAATGGATGAAAGACTCCAACCATAAATTATCTCGTCAAATAATCAACTTCGCTCTTAAAGTAAAAGCAGGGATAATCCATCTTGAAAATCTGAAAAACATAAGAACTACGGCTAAAACAAACTATAAACAAAGACAACGGCTAGGGAATACACTTCACAATTGGCCGTTTGATCAACTCAAACAATTTATAGAATACAAAGCACGGGAACTGGGTATAGCCGTCAATCTTATTGACTCCGCTTATACTTCCCAAGAATGTCCTGTTTGCTATCATATAGATTCTTCCAACCGCAACGGTGTATTTTTCCGTTGCCGAGCCTGTGGGTATACCTCACACGCTGAT
>CAZEDR010000523.1:0-1711 GCA_964510975.1 uncultured Melioribacter sp.
AGGATCAATAAGTTCAAAATCTTCAAAGCGTAATAATTAGTTTCAATTTGTTAATTAAGTTCTATTAATCAACAATAATTTATCCATTATAATTCAGAATTTATCATTATGAACATACTTGTTACCGGCGGAGCCGGATTTATCGGCAGCAACTTTATCAATTACATTCTCTCACAAAGAGATGATGTTTTTATTCTTAATCTGGATAAACTTACGTATGCTGGCAATCTTGAAAATCTGAAACCAGTTGAAGGGAAGAAGAACTATCAGTTTGTCCGTGGCGATATAACTAATAATGAACTTGTAGATTATTTATTCAAAAAGTATTCAATTAAATATGTAATAAATTTTGCCGCTGAATCTCACGTTGATAGAAGCATTCTCGGATCGGAAATATTCTACCGCACAAATGTGATTGGTACAAACGTTTTGCTAGAAGCCTCGCGCCGCTATAATGTCGAAAAGTTTTTGCAAGTGTCGACAGATGAAGTTTACGGCAGTCTTGGTAAGACCGGACTGTTTACTGAATCAACACCAATTACAACAAACAGTCCTTATTCTTCAAGCAAGGCAGCCGCCGATTTAATGGTTCAAGCTTTTCATCATACATACGGATTGCCGGTTGTCATTACAAGATGCTCGAATAATTATGGCCCACTTCAATTTCCGGAAAAATTAATTCCATTGATGATACTGAATTGTCTCAAAGACAAAAAGCTCCCGGTTTACGGAGACGGTTTAAACGTCCGCGATTGGATTTACGTGATTGATCACAATAAAGCAGTAGAGTTGGTTTTTGAAAAGGGAAGAGTTGGAGAAGTTTACAATATTGGTGCTTCGCGGGAAATGACAAATATGGAAATCATAAAACTGATCCTAAACAAGCTTGGCAAAACAGAAGAATTAATCGAATATGTAAAGGATCGACCGGGACACGATAGACGTTATGCAATCGATTCCACCAAGATTCAAACAGAGCTTGGCTGGAAACCGTCATTCGAATTTGAGGCTGCAATGGAATCTACTATTGATTGGTATCTATCTAACAAAACTTGGTGGGAGCGGATAATTTCCGGCGAGTATCAAAAATATTATGAAGTTCAGTACGGAAATCGTTAATTTTAATTAGTCAATGAAATTGGAGAATACGTCTGCCCCATTTTTACCAATCGTTATACTCTCACTTATTTTAGAACATTATTAGAATATCTATGAAAAAACTATCTGTTTTCATTTTGCTTTTTCTTGTTCATTCCATTTTTGCACAGGAATCTGAACAGAGCAGCAGCAAGCAAACGTCATTTTCCACCATGCAGCCAATTAATGTAACAATTGGCGGTAATTTTATCGTAACGGGTTCATTCACTGCGTCAAGGAACCAGCGGCTGGATCACTTTATTACTGCTATCTTTTCTAAAGCACAAGAAAACATAATGCGCGGTATAAACAAACCGGAAATGATAAAGTCTGTTATGATGGAGTTTGAAAAGTATGCTTTAAGGGATATTACTTTGAAAAGAATGAACGGTGATATTCTAAAAATTGATTTGCTCAAATTCCGTGTTACCGGTGATTTTTCGAATAATCCTTATTTAATGCAAGATGACGTGATCATTTTTCCGGCCAGTGATAATGAGAGAAATTTTATCGATATAAGCGGAGCTGTTAATAAACCAATTAAATTTCAGTTTGTTGAAGGGGATAAACTTTC
>CAZEDR010000524.1:0-1701 GCA_964510975.1 uncultured Melioribacter sp.
GTTTGATGTACTACTTCTTGCCAAAAGCCGCAAACAGACCGGTTTATTCTTACCGTCTTTCAATCTTGCACTTTTGGGCGTTGATATTTTTATATATCTGGGCTGGTCCTCATCACTTATTATATTCTTCTCTGCCGGATTGGGCTCAATCACTTGGAACAGTTTTTTCCATAATGCTTATAGCTCCATCTTGGGGCGGTATGCTAAACGGATTACTAACACTACGCGGCGCATGGGATCGTGTTCGTGATAACCCGGTTTTGAAATTCATGGTTGTTGCTGTAACAGCATATGGTATGTCAACATTTGAAGGACCGATGCTATCATTGAAAAATGTTAATGCCATTTCTCACTTTACAGACTGGACAGTAGCTCACGTTCACATTGGCGCGTTAGGTTGGAATGGAATGATGTCCTTCGGAATTCTTTACTGGCTTATTCCCAAAATGTGGGGAACAGAACTCTTCTCTAAAAAATTAGCTACACTCCATTTCTGGGTTTCTACTTTAGGAATAGTCTTCTATGCGATTCCAATGTACTGGTCTGGTGTTGCTCAAGCATTAATGTGGAAACAGTTTACCCCACTTGGTGTTTTGCAATATCCTAACTTCTTAGAAACAACTTTACAAATTTTACCAATGCATGTTATTCGTTCATTTGGTGGATTGCTTTATTTCTTAGGCGTCTTCTTAATGATATATAATTTGCTAGTTACAGCAAAACAAGGTTCTTTCATTAAGAATGAAGCTGATGAAGCCGCTCCTATTGAAAAAGCTACAGATAAAATTAAACGCGGATTATTCCATCGTTGGCTAGAAAAACGCCCGGTTAAGTTTGCTCTACTTTCATTAGTTGTAATTCTAATTGGCGGCGCAGTTCAAATTATTCCAATGCTGGCTATTGATTCTAACATTCCTACTATTTCTAGCGTTAAACCATATACTCCACTCGAACTTCAAGGAAGAGACATTTACATTCGTGAAGGATGCGTTTCTTGCCACTCACAGTTAGTTCGTCCATTTAGATCTGAAACAGAACGCTACGGCGAATACACTAAAGCCGGAGAAGGTGTTTATGAACATCCATTCTTATGGGGTTCTAAACGTACGGGACCAGATTTACAACGCGAAGGAGGCAAGTATGGAAATCTCTGGCATTACATGCACATGGAAGATCCTCGTTCAATGTCGCCTGGTTCAATTATGCCTCCATATCCATGGTTATATACTCAAACACTTGATGTATCTACCACTAAAGCCAAAATTAATGGAATGAGATCACTTGGTGTTCCTTATGCTGAAGGATATGAAGAAGTTGCCGAGCAAGATTTGATGAAACAAGCTGACCTTATAACCAAAGATTTATTAAATAATGGTGCACCCGCTGAACCGGATAAAGAAATAATTGCTTTGATTGCATACTTGCAACGCTTAGGTACCGACATCAAAGGCAATAAGACGGTAGGCAAATAATGGTATCGGAATTTTTCAAATCATTCCAAGGCGGATCTTTAATTCCACTAATTTCTTTGGTGGTGTTTTTCGCCTTATTTATTGCTTCAACAATTTGGGCCATTCGATTGAAGAAAGGCTATATAAACCACATGGAAAATCTTCCATTGGATTCTAACTCAGAAAACAAAAATAATTATGAGATGAAAAATGAAGTCAATTAATAAAATTTGGTTCGCAGTATTCATGG
>CAZEDR010000525.1:0-403 GCA_964510975.1 uncultured Melioribacter sp.
TTCATTTGCAAATCTTAAAGTAAGCTGGTCGGTAACTTTGGTTAAGGATACAACACTAGCAGAAGCTAATCAAAAACATCCGCAGATTGGTGATGTTTATAAACTTGTAACCACTAAGCCATTTCGTAACGGAGAGTATTTCGAGTTTACAACCAAAGCGCCGCAATTCGATCAACAAAAAGCAGAAAGCGATCTTAGTAAAATTGCAGTTGTACCAAATCCTTATGTAGGAGCTGCATCATGGGAGCCTTCCAACACTGCTGTGGGACGCGGAGAAAGAAGAATTTATTTTATTAATCTTCCACGTGAATGCACAATTCGCATTTATACTATTAGCGGTAGATTGGTAGAAACCCTAGAGCATAACAGCACAATTGACAATGGACAAGAATTCTGGAATCTG
>CAZEDR010000525.1:423-1701 GCA_964510975.1 uncultured Melioribacter sp.
ATATCGCTTTCGGAATTTATGTTTATCATGTTGATGCACCGGGTGTTGGGAAAAAAATTGACAAGTTTGCCATAATTAAATAGAAGATCAAAATTTTTTAACATAAGCGAGGCGTTTATGTATATCAGATACTTCGCAAGACTTATTCTGATAATTTTGTTGGCGGTAACCGGAAATCATTTTGCGCAAAGTGTTGCGAAGACGGGTACAACAGCCGCGTCGTTTTTGGAAATTCCAGTTGGAGCTAAAGCTATCGGTATGGGTGGTGCTTATGTAAGTCTAGCCAACGATGCTTCGTCTCTCTTCTGGAATCCGGCTGGAATTACTTCGATTGAAAAGTATGAAGTGCTTTTTTCTCATACAAATTGGATTGCTGAAACCTCTTTCGATTATGCGGGACTTGTAATTCCACTCGGCAGTATCGGAAACATCGGATTGAGTTTAACTTCTTTCTCAATGGATGATATGAAAGTTCGTACAATTGAAAAGCCGGAAGGAACCGGGGAATATTTCAGTGCGGGAGATATAGCAATTGGAATTTCTTATTCGCGGAATTTAAGTGACCGCTTCTCAATCGGGTTTACATGTAAATATATTCAGCAGACGATTTGGCATATGTCAGCTTCTGCGTTCGCAATTGATGCCGGCACGAAATTTAAAACTGATCTTTTTGGTGGAATGATTATAGGAGCTTCAATACTTAATTTCGGAACCCCAATGCAGATTTCCGGACGGGATTCGCGATATTTTATTAGTGTAGATGATACAAAACTCGGCTCGAATGATCAGATACCATCTAATATAGAGATGGATTCGTGGGACCTTCCTCTTACTTTTCAAATAGGATTTTCTACTAATGCAATCAACACAGAGAATTACAGATTAACAGTTGCTGCGGATGCAATTCATCCGAATAATGAATATGAAAGTATGAACCTCGGCTTTGAAGCGGCATTTAAGAATTTCATTTTCCTTAGAGGTGGTTACCAAAATGCGTTTATGAAGGATTCCGAAGGAGGTTTATCGTTTGGAGTTGGCATTAACTCAAAATTAATACTTGCAGATGCTTTTATTAACTTCGATTATGCGTACAGAGATTTCGGCAGGCTGCAGAATGTACATACTTTTTCATTAGGCATTGCATTCTGAGATATTACTTAAGCAGCAGTTATCCCTTTCATGAATAGCTACCTCAAAACCGATGGGAAAT
The DNA here is from genome assembly GCA_964510975.1 of uncultured Melioribacter sp. Classification (GTDB taxonomy): domain Bacteria; phylum Bacteroidota; class Ignavibacteria; order Ignavibacteriales; family Melioribacteraceae; genus Stygiobacter. Next base: position 1,634 of record CAZEDR010000525.1, read on the forward strand.
AAAAGGATAGAAGAATATTAACATGATAATGGATTTAATGAGCAATAAAATTCATCCAATTGGTGAAT
>CAZEDR010000526.1:0-567 GCA_964510975.1 uncultured Melioribacter sp.
GTATTGGCTGAACACAAGTTTCAGACTAAAAGAAAAAACTTCTTGGGCTGAGAATGGATTTGAAGTAGCACGTGAGCAGCTTCAGTTTGCAAACGAAAAAGTAATTGTAAAAGTAGATTCCAAGAATTATTCACAGATCAAAGTTATTGAGAATGATAACGAAGTTAAGTTGAAAGGAAAAGATTTTGAAATTTCCTTTGATAAGAAAAAGGGATTGCTTACTTCATACAAATACATGAACCAAGCTTTGATTGAGAAAGGTCCGGAACCGAATTTCTGGCGCGCACCAACCGATAATGATTTCGGAAATGGCTTCCAAAAACGTACAGCAGTTTGGAGAAATGCTGGGGATACAAGAGTTGTAAAGAATTTCTCAATTCAAATTGATGAACTGACTAAGAATATAATTACAGTTAATATCGAATTTGAGTTAGGAGAAGTTGGCTCGCAGTATTTTTCAACATACACCATTTTTGGAAACGGTGAAGTTAACATTGAGAATAAAATTAAGCTTAACAAAAAAGATTTGCCGGAACTTCCACGTTTTGGTGTTAAGCTAAACATCCC
>CAZEDR010000526.1:577-1696 GCA_964510975.1 uncultured Melioribacter sp.
ACGCCGGAGCTTTTGTTGATTTTTACAAACTAACAATTGATGAAATGCACACACCATATGTTAGTCCGCAAGAAAACGGAACCAGAACCGATCTTCGCTGGATTTCGATGACAAACAAAAACGGTTTTGGTTTAATGGCTGTTGGAGAACCTTTGCTAAGTGCGTCAACAAGATTCTATACTGATGAAGATTTAACACAGAAAGAACGCGGAACTATGCACCCGACAGATTTGACTAAACGTGATTACATTTACGTTAATCTCGATCTTAAACAAATGGGCGTTGGCGGAGATGATTCTTGGGGAGCGAGAACTCACAAAGAATATACTCTGTTCCCGCAAGATTATTCTTATAAGTTTACTTTGAAACCAATAGCTGACGAGAATTTGATGCAGCAATCCAAACAAATTTCTAAGTAGATTTGGCAAAACTAAATTGAAAGAAATAAAGATAGATGAGTAACAGATTTGCATAACTTTTCATAAAGAAGTATTTTTTGCCACCAAAATTAGAAACATTGGGCTCTTAGCTCAGTTGGTTAGAGCAGCTGACTCATAATCAGCGGGTCGGAGGTTCAAGTCCTTCAGGGCCCACTTAAAAAGCTCGAATTCGTAAAGGATTCGAGCTTTTTTAATTATAGACCGTAAAAGAGTCCCGATGATCTTTTAGCCAAATGTATGGAGTATGTATGGACTTTTGTATGGACTCCACAATCCAACACGACAATATTTTAATCGGATTCAAAATATGAAAGCTCTGGAATTGAATTCCTTAAAAATATTTTGATTTCCAAGAACAAAAACTGACTTATCTGAATGAGCTTTTTTATATTACCAATATAGTGAAATAGCAAAATATGAGAAAGAACCGGAAGCCCCGCAATAAACGTGGGATAAGCCTAAGCAGCTTCCGATTTTGCAATTGCTTCTGTTTGTGAAATATCAAATACAACCGCTGTAAAAAAGAAAGGTGCTTCATCATCAGCAGATACTACTGCTGAGTTTTCTGATTCTTCTTTAGTTTTGGATGGAACGAAGATGTAAAAACCATGTTCCCCCTTGCTCACCGAACGACCAGCCCTTTGCCACTGCTTGTAGCCGCCCACAATTGAGAAATTAA
>CAZEDR010000527.1:0-1695 GCA_964510975.1 uncultured Melioribacter sp.
GCTGAGGATGTTGTAAAATATTTAATGGTTGGAGCGTCTGCTGTACAAGTCTGTTCACTCTCAATTCTCAAAGGTCAAGGAGTTTACGGAAAGCTTGCAAAGGATTTAGAAAAGTGGATGGATGCGCACAACTATCCGAACATAGAATCTTTAATTGGAATTTTTGATCCGGAGGAAGAAAAGAAACAGCATTTTCTCTATCACGGCGATCAAGTTTATCCGACTGTTGATTACACAAAATGCGATAACTGCGGAGCTTGTGTTAAAATTTGTGTTCATGATGCCTTGGAGATTAAAGATAAACTTACTTTAGAAAAAGAAATTTGTGTTCGTTGCGGAATCTGCACGCAAGTCTGTCCTACACACGCACTTGAAATGAAAGAAGAACAAGAACAATAGAACGCAGATAACGCGGATCGAGCAGATGAGCGCGGATAAAAGCAAAATATTGCATTATGATTTAACCGAACTGATCTTGAAATCGTTTTATAAGGTTTATAATGTTTTGGGATATGGCTTTCTTGAAAAAGTTTACGAGAATGCTTTGAAACTTGAGTTGGCAAATGTTGGCTTGAATCCGGTTAGTCAAAAGAATATTAAAGTACAATACTTTGGTCGTGAAGTAGGTGACTATTATGCAGATATCATCGTGAATGATTTGGTAATCATTGAATTAAAGGCGGCTGAATCATTATGCGAAGAACACGAGGCTCAATTGATAAATTATCTGAAAGCAACCGATAAAGAAGTTGGCTTGTTATTAAATTTCGGTAAGAAACCCGAATTCAAAAGAAAAATATTCATGAATGAAAATAAAAATCTGCGGTGATCCGCTAAATCTGCGTCATCCGCGTTCTATCAAATAATGGTGGTGAGGTATGGAAAAATCAGTAAAAGAAAAGTTGTTAAAAACTGTTGAAGCAGAAAAAGAAAATCTTTTTGGGTTAATTCAGCGCTTAATACAAATAAAAAGTTACAGCGGTGAAGAAAAAGAAATTGTTGAATTCATTATCAGCAAGATGAAAGAGTATGGATTTGACGAAGCTTATCATGATGGATTTGGAAATGCGATAGGCAAGATTGGCAACGGTTCAATTAAAATTATGTTTGATGCGCACATAGATACTGTAAAAGTAACCGAGACAGAAAATTGGGCGCATCCACCGTTTGGCGGAGAAATTGTAAACGGTAAAATGTACGGACGAGGAGTGGTTGATGAGAAACCCGCTATGGCTGGCTTCATGATTGCCGGAAAAGTTTTGAAACAAGTTTATGGAAACGATTTTCCATTTACGTTGTACGTTGTTGGTTCTGTTCTGGAAGAAGATGCCGACGGTTATCCGCTGTACCACATAATTCAGAATGAAAAAATTAAACCGGATTATGTTGTACTTGGCGAGCCAACCAACTTGCAAGTTTACCGCGGGCAGCGAGGAAGGATGGAATTGAAAATTACTGCTACCGGAAAATCTGCTCATGGCGCGCATAACCATAAAGGAATAAACGCGATTTATAAACTGCAACCAATAGTTGCAGAAATAGAAAAGCTTGATAAGAAACTAAAACCAAAACAGCCGCTTGGTAAAGGTTCTATAACTGTAAGCCAAATTACGTCTAAGGCTCCATCAACTTGTTCAGTCGCAGATTTCTGCCAGATTCATCTTGATAGAAGAATGACAATCGGTGAAAACAAAA
>CAZEDR010000528.1:0-1687 GCA_964510975.1 uncultured Melioribacter sp.
GAATTTTAGTTAGCAATTAAGTAAACGATGAAGTACACGGCAACTTTACACACAAAAAGCTATTAAGGAGTAATTGCAAATTGTATTTCTCACTGTTTTCAAAAAGAAAAGCTTACCTCAAATCAAACAGTAATCAGTCATGGTTGTACTGTTTATTATCAATTAACAAAATACTTACACATCCAACTAAAATGATTGCAATAGCGGCAATCAATAATCATGTAATTCCAAATAACAAAAATTTTCTAGTTCAAAAGTATTCGTAGTACTGAAGTATAATTAATTCATGATGTTCTTATGAATGTTTCAGCAAATTCATTTCAAAAGAGGAGTAAAAATGATTCATAAGTCAAACCGCATGTTGAGCATTACAATTCTCTTATTTTCAGCTTTTATTTTATTGTCGGGAATTACTTATGCTCAGGGCAAGATTGTTGGTAAAATTATTGACCCCAAAACAAAGGAGCCCATATTTGGCGCTAGTATTGTACTAGTAAATAATAATATTGGTGCACTGTCCGATCCTGAAGGTGATTTCATTATTGTAAACGTACCAGTCGGTGTCTATTCGGTTACAGCTAGCTTGATTGGAACAACAAAGATTACTAAGACAAACGTAGTTGTTTCGCAAGGACAAACCACCCGTGTTGATTTTGAACTTGTTGAAACAGCGTTGTTAAATCAAGAGATGGTAATTACAGCCAAGCGAGATATTCTCCACAAAGAAGTATCAAGCAGTCAAATTGTTATTACCAAAGATCAGATAAGTGAAGCAGCGGGTGTTAGAACTCTTCAAGATTTTCTTTCTACTCAAGCTGGAATTACAAATAGCGATTACTTGAATATCCGTGGGGGAAGACCATCAGAAACCGGTACAATGGTTAATGGGCTAACTTATGTTAACGCAAGAGTTGGAAAAGCCGAATCATTTATTCCAACTAGTGCCGTTGAACAAGTTTCATTGAAAGCCGGCGGTATGAATGCTGAATACGGAGATTTCCGTTCCGGTCTAATTAGTGTTACAACTAAAACCGGTACAAAAAAGGGGTATCACGGAACTTTCAGCTTTACTCAAGGTCCGGCACAAATGAAAAGATTTGGTAAATCAATTTATGATCCGATGAACAACTATTTAAGACCTCATCAAGATCCGGACATTGCATTTATTGGTGTTACTGAAGCTATTAATCAAGGCATTATTACAGCTTATGATAAACAACAATTTCCAACCTATTCTGCATTTACCGGATTTATTACAGCGGCAAAGAATTTACCTGCCGGATGGAAAGCTAGCTTAAAACCTGGCGAAACTGTTACTCCGGTTAATATTTATTTGTATGATTCCTGGATGCACATGGTTAACCCCGATTTTGATAAGTTAAATGCAAAGATACGCGAACTGAATGCAAAAGGATTAAATGTTGGTGCAGAGATAACAGATCAGAACCTAAAGAATTTGTTTAGTAATCATGCAAATAAAGAAGGCAAGTATGCAGACTTTAACTTTGACGGAGGATTTGGCGGACCTATTCCTTTGATAAGTGAAGAGCTTGGCGATGCAACATTTTATTTATCAAATACTACAAACCGCAATTCATATATCCAGCCCCAAGAACTTGATTATAATCTAAGTAGTTCTACAATGCTTAGTTTAAAATCAGATTTAACAAGTAACATTACATTAAAA
>CAZEDR010000529.1:0-1672 GCA_964510975.1 uncultured Melioribacter sp.
AGAAGCTTCAACTGTTGCGTCGCTTGAACCACAACATCTTTTTACATTATCATCCGGCTTAAGCTTGCATTCCGTTCGCGATGAAATGATTTCGCCACTTATATATCGGAGTACTCTGATTCCATTAGAATTATCATATCGTTTCCGTGGTTTATCAAACCGCCATAAAATCTTATTCTATTATGATAATGGCGAGCTGAATTCTTCAATTACCAATAGAACTAGAGAATCACACTACATCAAAAATCTAAATCTGAATTTTGAATATTCATTTGCCACAAAAGTTAGAGCGTTTGAGGATTTCAACACAACATGTTTCCTTGGTGCCAGGTTTTCCAGCATGCTTAATATGAGAAGCCACTATTTTATTCAAGGCATAAGTCACGCATCCGCAGAACAAATGACCGGTCTTGGTGTTTACCTTCTAACAGAGACTTCTTTTCAGAATGCATCAAACAACTTCTTGAGTATTGAGATTAATATTCCTTTCATTTCCTATGCACTTTTAACTAACCGCTACAACGCGTATGTCAGTGAGAAGTTTGACGATCTTAATTTTGAACAAAATATTCTATGGCAGATATTTAAAAAAGGCGATATCGTTTCATTTAATAAACTCTTCGAAATTCAAGCAGATATTTCCTACAATATATTCGTAAGCAACAATATCGGCTTTGGCTTACGGTATCGCTTCCATTATTACTCTTTTGTACAGTTTCAATCTCTGTTGCATTCAAAAGTTTTGAACAATCAATTTCTAATTGGCATGATGGTGAAACTATGAAGATTGTAAAAAGCGCTATTTCAATTTTTCTTCCTCTACTCTTTTTTTACGGCTGTGAAAAAATGTTCTTAGAATCGGATCCGCAAAATACACCAGAGCAGAATTTCCAAATATTTTGGAATGACTTTGATAAATACTATGCACAATTTTCTATACGGCACGTTGATTGGGATTCAGTCTATACTTTATACCGTCCGCAGATTTCTTCATCCACTACAGACCAACAGCTTTTTAGTATTATCTCTAAAATAGTCCGCGGCATTAACGATATGCATATTGATTTACATACTCCACTGGGAGATGTTTACTGGCAAAGCAAAGCACCCAGTTCTTATCCTAGCGGGAGACTAATCAATGCATGCAAGTATATACAATGTGGTCCCTCCCAGAACCCTTTAATTGAATACAGACCTTGTCAGAATTCTTCTATCGGCTATATGATAATTCCAACATTTAGCGGTGGTACAGATGGATTATCATTAACGGATGAACGGTATCTAGTAATTGATGAAATACTTTCGCAATGGAAAGACAAAAAGGGTATTATAATTGATCTTAGATGGAATCACGGTGGTAACACCAATAATGCTGAAACTATAGCAGGCCGTTTCGCTGATAAGCTGCGTGTGTACGCACAGTATCGTGAGAAGATAGGACCTGGAAAACAAGATTTTTCTCCATGGAAAAATTCTACTATTGGACCGAAAGGGGCTTACCAATTTCTTAAGCCGGTGGTTGTTCTTACAAGCCGCACTACAGGTAGTTCTGCTGAGATGTTCGTTATGGCTATGCATGCTCTACCGCATGTAACAATTGTTGGCGATACAACCGGTGGTGGAGTTGGCGCTCCTGTTTACCGTGAATTACCAAACGGATGGTCTTACCGGT
>CAZEDR010000530.1:0-740 GCA_964510975.1 uncultured Melioribacter sp.
TGCCAATCCTTGGGTAATTAATTCGAAAGCTGTAACCATTTCACCCGAAACAATTTTTAATATTCCAGGTTGGGCTTGGTCTGACATTAAATGATGTGACCAAACAGTCCAAGAAACAACCATCTCTACAAACAAAGCTCCACGAGCAATGTTTTCCATAAAAAGTTTTTTCCCGGTAATCAATGTTGCGAGTAAGTACCAAGTTCCGGCAACAAAAATTAAAACAAGTCCGTCTGCTATTAAATCAAGTCCCCACCAAAACCAGTTTTTGTAAAGTAGAGCATCTACAGCAGAGTGTTTTAGATCAGTTCCAAATAGAGCGGCAACCATGTAAACGAGAATTAAAACACCTGTAAAAAGAATAATGCCGGCATTCAGTGCAGCATCAACAGTTCCTCTCGCTATGGCAGCAACGGGAAGTGATACCAAATGTTCTTTTTTGTTTTTAGAAAACAAGTTTTTCAAACCCGTTAAACCAAGTGCAGATTTGATTAGAGCGCTACCATTTTGTTTCTCCCAGCCATCAGGTGTGTATGTAATTGTTTTGAAGATATTAATTACAAAAAAAACAGTTCCCACCATTACGAGAGCAATTCCAACAATAAAGAATGTTCCTCCAAGTACACTAAACTGAGTAAAATCTGCTGGCAATGGCCAGTATAAGGTATAAAGAGGTGAGTAGTGAGAAACAAAACCGGAAAGCCAAAACACCAACGTTCCAATGGCAATCAATCCCATAG
>CAZEDR010000530.1:750-1387 GCA_964510975.1 uncultured Melioribacter sp.
TCCAATTACCAAGCTTGATACTCCAAAGTGGCTTTTTCATTAAGAATGGAACTAAGAATAAAAACGCACCAAAGACAATGGAATAGGTTGAGCCGAAAATTCCTACCAGAGGATGCGCTGTTAAAATTGCAAAATATTGCTCGTGCGTTAATAATGAAAATGGAGTTACTTGATAAGCCCGCATTATCATACCTTCGATAACAGCAAAACCGTAATAGATTAATCCAACAACAACAAAGCGTAGTGTAAGTTTTTGCATTGGCGTTAAAGAATTTGGTTTGAACAATCCTTGTTCGCCATTTGTAAGTGTTTGTAAAAAGTTCATGTCCAATCTCATTTTAGTTTATGATTAGTCAACTACTTCAACTGCATCTCTAACAATCATGTTTATTCCTTTCCAGCCGGAATATTCTGTTGAGCGAATTGAATAAACATCAGGACGATCAAACTGCCAGAGGATATCATTGTTATGACCCGGAATTACTTGCATTTGAAAAACCATTGTGTTGTCTTTTCGGAATAAGCCGAAACCGTATGTCAGATCAGAAGAAGTAACATTGAACCGAACTTTATCATTTGTTTTGACGATAAGTTTTTCTGAAGGAAGGTGGAATTTGTGATTCGTAACCGAAATATT
>CAZEDR010000530.1:1397-1669 GCA_964510975.1 uncultured Melioribacter sp.
TTAAAATATAAAGCTAGAAAATACCTTTAATAAATCTACAAAATAGCAAATCTAAAATGTATCACGGTGGAGCAGTTGTGATTCGCAACCGAAATATTAAATTCTTTGTCAGCTTGAATTTCTGCTCTGTCTAAATCCATCGCTTTCCACGGAATTGTTTCGTGTGTAACTATGTGAAGCGAAACTCCAATTATAACCAAAAACCCGACGAAGGAATAAAATATTGCCGGTTTAAACTCTTTTTGGTTTCCGTCTCTCGTAACCTTGTAAGC
>CAZEDR010000531.1:0-1664 GCA_964510975.1 uncultured Melioribacter sp.
TTTTTCGCAGTAGTTCTGCTTGCTTCAAATAATCTTTCTTTGGAAGATTTAATTCATTCACCAAATAAGTAGAAGAAATTAACGCATCATAATAAAGCGATGATGTGCAGAGGTTGGCGCTGCCGGAAGGGAATCTTCCTTCAAGTTCATCGGAGTCGGAAGCAACAACACCATTCTTATCAATTTTTCTGTTGCAGTATTCGAGACACCATTCAATCAGCGGCCAAAGCTCGGTGGCAATGTTTTTATCTCCGCTAGCCAGAGCAAAGCGAGCCGCACCGTAAGCAATCATTGCCGCGTCGCCTCTATCGCCGGCACCGTTCCAAATATCCAAACCTTCCGCAATGATTGAACTTGGAATCGGTTTGTATTCCGGATTCATGAAGCGGGCAAAATGTTTGTAAGCGTTGAGAGAAGCTTTGTTGCCTATTTCGTAGCCGAGATATGGAAAGAAGGGGCCGATATATTCCGCTTGATCGTTAGCCCAGATTGCGGCGTAATAAGATTCTCCGCCGGGGCCATGCATAAATCCGCCTTTGGTTTCGTAAATGCTTTCGGAACCTCTGATCTTTGCAAAGTGAAACGCTTGATTTAAAACTTCGTCGGGGGATTCAAATACAAGCTGATTATTTATGATTTCTAAAAATTCTTTTCTTTCACTAAGTTCTTTATTTACATCTAAGTACAAGTCCTCGCCGGTCTTGTTACCAATAAATGAAACCGAAAAAGTAATTTCATTTTCCGGCTCAACTTTAAATGTACCGGAGTTATTGATTTTGAGTGTCGGGTAGTAACTTCCATCTACACCGTTTTCGGGTAAAGTCTTGTAAACATTTTTAAGCTCCGGAATTTCAACAGTTAAACTTTTCTTGGAAGTGTTTTTTACTGAATGGAGTTCGCAGAAAGCCGGATGATTGTGGGAAGGAAATAGAATCCGTTTAATTTCCACACCCGGATCGAACTTGCTTATGATTGTCATTACTCCATTAAGAGAAATGGACTGAACCTTTTCATTCACCGGATTTTTGCCGTTGATGATTAGAAGAGAAGGAATATCAATAGAGAATCTTCTTGTTAGGCTTGCGTGAGTATTATTGGGTATTGTACGAAGCAGAGGCCAAACAACACTCCGGCTTAATTCCAGAGAACCATCTTCAGCAGCTTTATACCTTACAACAGTAGAAACTTTTTTCCCGCTCATCTCAATATGATCGGAATGAGTTTCGCCAGATTTTATATTCCAGACAATTCCATCGGGAGTGAGGTTCCATCTGTTAACTTGTTGAGCTACTGACGTTAAGCAAAGCAAAGAGAATAAAGAAACAAGAAACAAAAACCGTTTCATAAAGAATCCGTTTGAGAGTGTTAGAACAAAAGTAATTATTTATTAGAAAAAAATAGAACGTGGATTTTTTAAGATTTAAAAAGATTCGCCACGAAGGCTCGAAGACACGAAGCTTTCACAAATTAAGGCATAAATTTTATGAGGATTTTGTGCCTTGGAGACTTAGTGGCTAAGTTTTTTAATTCTAGTTACATAAGGTGAGTTATCGAATATGCCCCTATGTCACAGTTTTGAAATGCAATTTGGTAAATGTTATTGTTCTTTTGGACACAAAAAATCCCGCATTAGCGGGATTCGTAGAGGCGCCGGTCGGATTCGC
>CAZEDR010000532.1:0-1658 GCA_964510975.1 uncultured Melioribacter sp.
TTCTAGGAAGCAGTTTTATATTGCTGGTATCATCCTCTAAAAAATTTTTATCGTAAGGACCATAACCCTCTTTACGAGGATCAATTTTATTAACAACTCCGTCAATTCCGGCAAGCATCATCGCGCTCATGCAGAGATACGGATTTATCGTAGCATCCGGTGGTCTGTATTCGAATCGAGTTTCATCGGGATTATTAACATACTTCGGAATTCTAATTGCACTAGCGCGGTTTCCCATTCCATAAGTAAGGGCAACCGGAGCCTCAAAACCGGGCACTAACCGTTTATAAGAATTTGTTGATGGATTTGCAAACGCGGAAAGAGCCGGAGCGTGTTTTAACATTCCGCCAATAAAATATCTGCCGAGTTCATTCATATTTCCATACTCACCTTTTTTGTAAAAAGCATTTTTACCATTCTTGGTAAGGAACATATGAAGATGCAAACCATTACCGGCTTGCTGATACATAGGCTTTGGCATGAATGTAATAAACAAGTTTTTCTGTCGAGCGAAATTCATCAAAACATATTTTGCGGTGATGATGTTATCAGCAGTATCAAGCAAATCAGAAAAGTAGGTTTCAATTTCTTGCTGTCCCCGCTCGCCTACTTCGTGATGATGATATTTAACTTTTATTCCAAACTTGGCTAGCATTTTACAAGCTTCATCTCGGAAATCATCATAAATATCAAATGGATTTGCTGCATGATAAGCTTTCTTATAAAATTCTTCGGCATGTTCAATCTTATAGAATGAAGTTGCCGTGCGAGTATCATATTCAACATTTGAAAAAATATAAAATTCAAATTCCGGTCCCCACCATGATTTATCGCATCCGGTTTCTTTCTTGAGAAGTTTTTCAACTTTGGTAGCTAAGTATCTTCCATCATGATCGAATCTTGAGCGGGCATCATCGGTAAGAATAATATTTGCATACATACTTAGAGTTGGTGCATCGCGGAAAAGATCTAATACAGCCGTGTTTAGATCAGGTATAAGAATCATATCACTATTTTCAACTTTTCTCAAACCGTAACTGGAGCCATCAAATCCAACTCCTTCTTTAACCATCTTCTCCATTACTTTGTCGTGAACCGGAAGTGTGATATGATGCAGCCGTCCGGAAAGGTCAATAGCTTTCAAATCGATAAATTCAATTTTGTTTTTCTTAATCATTGAATTGATTGATTGAATTGTTTGTGCCATAAAATCCTCAGTTAGTAAGTATAGAGACAAAAAACCCCCGAACGTTCGGGGGCTTAATGTTTGTTTATTTATCCTTTGTAATTTATTGCTGCTAAACCAGGAAAGATCGCTTGCGTATCAAGTTCTTCTTCAATTCTAAGAAGCTGATTGTACTTAGCAATTCTATCTGTTCTGCTTGCAGAACCGGTTTTAATTTGTCCGCAATTTGTTGCTACGGCTAAATCTGCAATAGTTGTGTCTTCTGTTTCGCCGGAACGATGAGACATAACAGCAGTATAGCTTGCGCGTTTAGCCATTTCAATTGCATTCAATGTTTCAGTCAAAGTACCAATTTGGTTTACTTTAATGAGAATTGAATTTGCTGTTTTTGTTTCAATTCCTTTTGCTAAAAATTCTGTATTGGTTACAAATAAATCATCACCAACTAACTGAATTTTGTTTCCAACTTTAT
>CAZEDR010000533.1:0-1657 GCA_964510975.1 uncultured Melioribacter sp.
TTTTCAGCCAAACAAGTGTATCTAAAATATCGGCAAGATGAGACGAAGTAAGCTTAGAATAAAAATTTTCGGTGAAGGATTTAAGATCAACATTGGCAGCATCAATATATTTATAAACATCTTTCCTTGCTTCTTTGTCTATATAACCGGCGGTAACCATAACCGATTTAATTCCTTCCTTACGTGCGAGTTTTGAAATGTCAATAACATATTCACCAAAGATTACCGGGTCATTGTAAGTAAAAGCTATTGAGGGTGTCTGGTATTTCTTTGCGAGTTCAATAACATCTTCGGGAGAAGCATGAAGTGAACGAACGTCATCGATCTTTGCTTTGCTAGTTGACCAGTTTTGACAAAACTTGCAGCCAAGATTACACCCTGCAGTTCCAAAACTTAATATCTCGGAACCGGGGAGGAAATGGTTTAACGGTTTTTTCTCAATTGGATCAATTGCAAAACCTGTTGGTCTTCCATAACCGATTGAATATAGTTTGCCGTCAATATTTTGACGGATGTAACAGAATCCCGATTGACCTTTACCAATTGTACAATAGCGTGGACAAAGAGTGCAGAGCAATTTTCCATTATCGGTTTCTTTCCACCAGTTTGCCAGATGATATTTTTCTGTTTGGATGCTCATAGAATTTCAACGTAGAAAAATTCTGCATTATGCAATTAATGAAAAAGACTTTTGAAAAATAGGTTTCGCCATCTCGGCACAGCGATGTCTCAAAAGTCTATGTGAACCTTAGTGTTCTTGGTATCTTAGTGGTAAAATAACTAAGGCGCCAAGGAGAAAAGAAAACCACTTAGACACTAAGTTCACAAAGCAACACTAAGAAAAAGACTTTTGAAACAATCTCAATTTCCTTTGAACATTCTTTGCAATAACAGAAACGACCTTTTTAGAGTGACTCAAAAGCAATCTATCACAATACTTCAAAACGTACCCAGTTTTCGCGTGTGTTTTTTATTTTTAATCCGCCTTCGGTAAAAATTATCAAATCACCGGATTCAACAATTTTATTATCGAGTAATTGTTTACGAACAATTTCTGCAGCTGTATGTCTATCGCTTATATCTTTGCAATACAGAGGAAGAACTCCCCATTTAAGAGAAAGTTTGTTCATAGTATCAAAGCTATCGGAAACAGCTATTATGATTGCTTGCGGTCTAAACTTTGAAAGACTGTATGGTGTGTTTCCTTTTGCCGTAAATGCAACTATAGCTTTTGCGTTTATCTGTTTACCTATGGAGCAAATTCCTTTGTTCATCGAATCGAATAAATTTTCTTCAATGAATTCCGGTTTGGCAAAATTAATTTCTCTCTCAAATTCATATGCTCGTTCGGCATTAAGAATAATTTCCTTCATCAACTTGACAGCTTGAGAGGGAAATTTACCAACTGAAGATTCGGCGCTTAACATTACCACATCGGTGCCATCCCAAACAGCATTTGCAACATCGGATGCTTCAGCGCGTGTGGGAACCGGATTGTTCACCATCGATTCCAGCATCTGCGTTGCCGTGATTACAAGTTTACCTAATTCGTTACATCTCTTTATAATTCTTTTCTGAATAATTGGAACATCGTAAGGTTTTAATTCAACTCCAAGATCGCCGCGGGCAATCATAATTCCATCCGATGCATTTAGGA
>CAZEDR010000534.1:0-1652 GCA_964510975.1 uncultured Melioribacter sp.
TTTCCTTCTATTCCTCTTTCTCCAAACCCACCCGGAATTAAAATTCCATCGTAATTTTTAAGAACGTTCTCTGCGCCTTTATCCTCAATGGTTTCAGAGCTTATGAAATCAACTTTAACTCTGGAATTATTTTCGGCACCGGCGTGTACAAATGCTTCGGAAATACTTTTGTATGCATCTTTATTCTCTACATACTTACCGCAAATTGCAATCTTAACTTTATTAACCGGATTAAGTGCTGCGTTAACAAAGTTCTGCCAATCCTCTAGTTTTATTGTTAGCTCAGGCAGTTTTAATCTATCAAGAATAATTCTATCAAGATTTTGTTCATATAAAACAATCGGGACTTCGTAAATAGTTGAACAATCGTGAGCGGAAAAAACTGCTTCTTTTCTTACATTTGTAAAAAGGGCAATTTTCTCGCGGATATCTTTTGACAGTTTATTTTCTGAGCGACAAACAAGAATATTCGGCTGTACTCCAAGTTCAAGCAAATTCTTTACACTGTGCTGAGTTGGTTTTGTCTTCATCTCGCCGGCAGATACTATATATGGAACAAGCGTTACATGTACCACAATAGCATTTTTTCTTCCTACTTCCAGCAGAATCTGGCGCATAGCTTCCATAAAAGGCAAACTTTCAATATCGCCTACTGTTCCACCAATTTCTGTAATCACGATGTCATATTTTCCACTCTCGCCAAGAACTTTCATTCGGCGTTTAATTTCATCGGTGATGTGAGGAATTACCTGAACAGTTGCGCCAAGATAATCGCCTCTGCGCTCTTTTGTAATCACATCAAAATAGATTTGTCCGGTTGTAGTGTTATTTGCGCGGGAAGTATCAACATCCAAAAAGCGCTCGTAATGACCGAGGTCAAGATCAGTTTCTGCACCGTCATCAGTTACATAAACTTCACCGTGCTGAAATGGATTCATAGTGCCGGGATCAACATTTATATAAGGATCAAATTTTTGGATGGTTACATTGTATCCGCGAAGTTTTAAAAGAAGACCAATGGATGAAGCGGTTATTCCTTTTCCTAATGAAGAAACAACTCCACCCGTAACGAAAATGTACTTAACTTTTTTCTTAGAAGGCATGATGTTAAGGTTGGACCTATTTTGTTTGCCAAAGATAAAAAAAAATCTCTATTTCATATCAACAGTTAAGCGGGAAATTAGCTTTCTTCTGCAATTTTTACTTCACCTGGCTTAGGAATTTTAATTATGTAAGTTTTTCTTGTCCGGTTTGGCAAGAAATTATCCCGCAACCAAGGATTAAAAATCTTAAGCAGTTTGTAATTTATTCCATTTTCGGAGGCAAACTTTACCAAATCCTTTATTGGATAATTAACACGGAATTCATTGGTTTCTATTCTAGGGTAGAGTTCTTCCTCCAAAAAGTAGAACCCATACTTCTTCGGGTCTTTAAAAATTTCCTTTAGGGCTACTATTCTGGCCACGAAGCGGTAGGTTTCATCGTTGATGTAGAGATTATAATAATTTCCGGTATTCTGTCGCTGCATCTGCTTAGAAATTCCGGTAACACCATAATTGTACGAAGCTCCGGCTAATGTCCAGTTGCCGAGTTTTGCTTTCGCCTCTTTTAGGTAATCACAAGCTGCTTGAGTTGATTTCTCCACACTATAG
>CAZEDR010000535.1:0-1646 GCA_964510975.1 uncultured Melioribacter sp.
ATGGATTGTCATCACGCAAATCACCATACATATTGTACTTCATCGAATCGGGAGTTTGCGTTTTTATAGTATCTACCGACGAGGAATATCTTTGCGATGGGAGTAAATCCGAGTAACGATTAAATTCTTTTACATTATCTATATATCTTGGCTTTGCATTTTGGTTTACTATACCACTGTGATTAACCGCTATTGTGGACTGCGCTAACAAAGATGTAGCCATAAACACAAAAAGGAATAAAGTATAACAAGTTTTCATTTAGACTGTCCTTATAGTGAAGCAGCAATTAACTATTAATCTTTTTTTGTAAAAAATTCTTTTAGTGATTTACCAAAAACCTCAAGTTCTTTGTTAAAATCTCGTTTAAAATCTGCCCACTTATCTTTTCCTTCATACTTATACTCACTAATCTTTTTTCTAAGGGCGGTATTTTTTTCTTCCAGAATTACAACTTCTTTTTCGTATTTAGCTTTAAATTTTTTACTCGCAGTTTTAATCTCCGCTTTGAATTCGTCTATGCTTTTTTGATTAGCATCTATTTTTAATTCAGCAGCACTTTTGAATTCTTGCCATTCCGTTTCATATTCTGCTTGAGCATCTTTTAGTTCTTGCTTAGCTTCTTTAACATTCTCTTTGGCATCTTCAACTTTTTTTTCTCGGTTAACATCGCAACCTACTGCGAATAGGATTGCAACTAATCCTAATGCAACTGTAATGAGATTTTTGGTTTTCATAATTCTCCTCTTTCAGTTTTATTTATTCTTACTCGTGTTAAATTTTTGAAATTATTTTTCGCAAATCTTCTTTCGTTTTTCCAAGTTTGCTTTGCAGCCTTCCCAGCAATTCTTCTTCTTTTCCCTTTTGAAAAAGCAGATCATCATCGGTCAGATTAGCAAACTGCTGTTTAAGTTTGCCGGCAATTTCATTCCAGTTACCCTTAATTGTTAATGTGTTCATTTCAAAACTCCATGTTTGTTTGCTCGTAAATCATTTCGAGCTCTAGTTCCTTAGATTTCATAAATATTATATGGATGAGGTAACAGTTGTTCAATCGGGCAAAGGGATGAAAAAGGGACTACATCTTCTAGGCGAGGTAAATTACTGTTTAGTGGATACTTTTCGGTTAAAAAATTATTGCCGTATAGAATTAAAGACCCGGATTATTTCCGGGTCAAATTTCCGGGAGAACCTACTATGAATTCTTATTTTGCTGAACGGTCTACAATTATTTCAACACGTCTATTGTTAGCTCTACCTTCAACACTTGAATTATCAGCAACCGGTCTACTTTCTCCAATTCCTTGAGCTTGAATTAACTCACTTGGATATCCGCGCGATATTAGGTAAGAACGCACCGCATCTGCACGCTGCTGAGATAACTGTTGGTTGTAACTCGGTGAGCCTTGAGCATCGGTGTGTCCTTCTACTGTTAATTTTCTTTCTTTATTTGCAAGCAATGCATCTGCAACTTGATTTAACCGATTCTGTGCCGCCGGCAATAACTCGGATTTATCAGATACAAAAAGAACACTACCTGATAAAGTAATTACAAGTCCACGCGCTTCTTCTTTTACAGCTGCAAGATTAGCTAGATCAGCTTGTGCTTTTGCAGCACGAGCTTCAGCCTCTAGTCGTGATTTTTGTT
>CAZEDR010000536.1:0-1640 GCA_964510975.1 uncultured Melioribacter sp.
GAAGCTTAAACATGTAGCCTTCAGGATTGAGCCAGTTACCAAGATTAATTCCGCGGAGCAAAAATTTCTTTCCATCCGGCTCAACAAAATGTTTTCCTTCAACTCTTACAAATTCTTTTGTCTGCGCAAATAGAGGTAGAAATGAAACTACCAGTAGAAGTGCGGCAATTATTTTTTTCATTTCATTCTCCTAAAACCAATTTGAGTTTAATTTCTTTCTCTTATCTAATGATTGCAGCAGCAGCCATTCAAATACTTTCGGATTGTTATAAGTCTCTGTCCACGAATCATGGTTTGCTTCCGGGTACAAAGTGAATTGCACATTTCCATTGCAGCGTTTGAGCGCGTCAACTAGTTCTTGAGATTTTTTTGGATCAACTACATTGTCTTTTCCGCCATGGAAAGCCCAAACCGGAAGATCACCAATTTCGCAGATCGTCCACGAATCGCCCCAGCCGCAGATTGGAACAACCGCTGCCAGTCTTTCCGGAATTTCGTTAGCAAGTTTCCATGTTCCGTATCCGCCCATACTTAGCCCGGTAACATAAATTCTGTTCTCATCAACATTATAGTTTTTAATTACTTCATCAATCAAAGCAACTAATGCATTTGTTTTCCAGCGAATGCCGCTAGGGCATTGCGGCGAAACAACAATAAACGGAAATTCTTTTCCCTCTTCAATTAATCTTGGCGGACCATGTTTCTTGAGCAATTCAAGATTATCTCCGCGCTCGCCCGAGCCATGCAGAAACATAAGCAGCGGCCATTTTTCTTTCTTATCATAATCCTTTGGCAGAGCTAGCAAATAATTCAAACTAACTTTTTGTTCAAAGTTGGTTGTCATTTTTTTCTCAATCTGCTTTTTCATTCCACTCTCCTTCACAACCAACTCAGAAGAACAACCGTACGTAATTGCAAATACGGCTAGCACAGCACATATCAACTTTGATTTCATTTTATCTCCTATTCAACAACTGTGAACGAAGCGTCCTTTACATCTCGTGAGTTTGTACCAACAAATACTTTGAAATCTCCCGGTTCAACAACATACTTCATGTTGATATCGTAGAATTTTAATTTTTCCGGAGTAATGGTAAATTCAACTTTCTTTGTTTCTCCCGGCTTTAAAGAAATTTTTGCAAAGTCTTTTAACTCTTTAACCGGACGGGTAACACTGCCGACTAAATCTCTAATATATAATTGAACAACTTCTTTGCCTTCAAATTTTCCAGTGTTCTTTACAGCAACAGTAACGGTTAGGGATTCATCTTTCTTGATATTTGTTTTACTTAATGTTGGTTGAGAGTATTCAAACGCCGTATAACTTAAACCAAATCCGAAAGGATAAAGCGGTGAGTTATCCAAATCTTGATAGTATGATGTGTAATGATTTGATTCATCGTGAGGTCTGCCGGTGTTTTTGTGATTATAATAAATTGGAACTTGCCCAACATAGCGGGGAAATGTAACCGGCAATTTGCCGCTTGGATTTAGATCACCAAACAATGCAGCGGCAGTAACAATGCCGGTGCTGATTCCAGGATACCATGTTTCTATAATTGCGTTTACATTTTCTTGAAGCCACGGAATTGTAAGCGGTCTTCCATTCATCAAAACTACAATTACGGGCTTTCCGGTTT
>CAZEDR010000537.1:0-1638 GCA_964510975.1 uncultured Melioribacter sp.
ATTTGCCGTTGTTATACAAAATAGAATCCGTTTCGGGACTTAGCTGCACCAATCCAAATGGAACAACAGCGCCGGGGAATGTGTGTCCCATATCGTCAGTACCGATAAAAGGATTCACATAATCGTAAGGAGTTTTTTTCTGAGAGAATAGTGTTGCTGAAAAAAATAGAACTAGTAGTAGAAGGGTTTTTTTCATTTTGATTTCCTAAAAGAAATAGAACGCGGATGACGCGGATAACACAGATTTACACTGATTTATTTTCATTAGAAAATATTTTGCGTCTGAACTCAGCCTTTTTTCCAAAATTCATTAATAAACCGACTTCGATTTTTGTTGCCTTCAAATAATTGATTAATTGCGCTTCGTGTTCTTCACATAAAATATCGGCTACTTTTAATTCAACTATTGCACAATCATTCACAAGTAGATCGGCGTAGTAATCGCCAATTTCTTTTCCTTCATAATAAACACGAATGTTTTTTTGCTGTTCCACTTTCAAGCCTAAATTCATCAACTCCAATTTCATAGCATTTTCATAAACTTTTTCCAGAAAACCAAATCCAAGAGTATTATTTACTTTATAAAATGCTTTTATTATTTGGCTTGTTATCTCTTCATGCAACATTTTTTATCCGCTTTAATCCGTGTCTTCTGTGTTATCCGCGTTCTATTGTTGTTAAACACCGATGTCTTCATTCCACAAGGTTGGTTTATCTGCAATAAAGTTTGTCATCATATTAATGCATGTTTCGTCTTGAAGGACTTCTACATCTACGCCGCGGGATTTAAGATGTTCTTCTTCGCCCATAAATGTTTTGTTCTCGCCGATGATGACTTTTGGAATTCCATAAAGAATAATTGCGCCGCTGCACATTGGGCAAGGTGAAAGTGTTGTGTACAAAACACATTCTTTATAAACGGAGGCCGTTTGCCTTCTGGCATTTTCAAACGCATCCATTTCGCCGTGAAGAATTACGCTTCCCTTTTGAACACGGCGGTTGTGTCCTCTTCCTAATATTTTTCCTTTGTGAACAATTACTGAACCGATTGGAATACCGCCTTCTTCCAAACCTTTTTGTGCTTCTTCAATTGCTGCTTGCATAAATTGATCCATAACAACTCCAGATTTACATTACAATATTGTCCAAAGTTTTCTCTTGGTCAATAAAGAAATTGTTACGGAATTTGTTTTAAGAAATCTTCAACTTGCTGCTTCCCCCAATGCGGCATTAATTCATTCTTTGGAATGAACTCATTAAATTTTTTGAGAGCAGCCTCCAAAACCGGTTTTGCTATTTTGGCTCCGCCGCCAAATTGTTCCGGAGTATAAAATAAAGTTACTCCCTTTAAATATTCCGGACGAGGATTAGACGGATCAAGTGCAATTGCTTTGTTAAAATTTTCATTCATCTGAAAACCATATTTCATATATCTGCTCATTGGATCAACCTGAAGTCGAGCTTGGCAGATGAATCCTTTTAGAACATAAATCTCAGATTCATTCGGTTGGAGAGAATCAGCAATAGCGAGATACTTATCCGCTTCATCAAGATATTCATCCTTCTTGCTCTTTACAGAATCGGTAAAACTTGTAAGCACGCAAAGTTGGGAAGCATAATAATATGGAAGCCATTTAT
>CAZEDR010000538.1:0-1632 GCA_964510975.1 uncultured Melioribacter sp.
TAGAAATGAGCCTATGTAGTCAACAAAAAGGATGGTTTTAAAAACAACAAAATTCAGCAATTTTTCACTTTTTTAGTAGAAAAGAGAATTCGCTGCCTAATCCGGTCTTGCTGACCACCTCAATTTTGGATTCGTGAGCCTCAATTATATGCTTTACTATGGCTAAACCAAGCCCGGTACCACCCATTTCTCTTGATCGGTCCCGGTCGATACGGTAGAACCTCTCGAAAATTCTGGATATGTCGGATGCCGGGATTCCTAGTCCGGTATCTTTAACATAAACCTTAGCTCTTTGCCCCTCTTCAACTACTCCAATCTCTATTGAGCCAAATTCTGTGTACTTAATAGCGTTTGTTATAAGGTTGGAAAGAACTTGTTTTAAGCGTTGCTTATCTCCATACAAATCTAATTTAGGATTTGGAGAATGAAGACTAAGAACCAAATTCTTCTTCTCGGCTTCCGTTTTGAATTCCGCTTCAAGCGTTTTAAGAAATTCGTGAATGTTGAAATATCGAAAGCTCATCTTCATCTGTCCAGACTCGATCATCGAAATATCGATTAAGTCGTTAAGCAGATTATTAAGATTGTTGGTATGGTTGTTAGCTTTCTGAAGAAATGTTCTATTTACGTTTGAGTCTTCCAGCGCGCCATCTAGAAGTGTTTCTATATAGCCTTGAATAGAAAATATAGGCGTGCGTAATTCATGGGAAACATTTCCAAGAAACTCGGTGCGTATCTGCTCTAATTTTTTGAGATTATGAATATCGTTCTGCGTTCTACTGAACATAGCTTTAATTTCATCTTCAAGCTCACTTAGATTTTTACTTAAAGATATTTCTTCTGAAGAACTAAAATCATTCCTCCTAATTTTTTCAATCACATTTTTAATTTCGCTTAGTTCTCTTCGTCTTTCAAGGCGAAGCATCAAAATAATTGCAAGATTAAAAAGCAGAAGAAGAAAAATTAAAACAACTAATTCCAGCTTAGTAGGTGAGAAAATAATTAGAAGTATAAGTAGCAATAGAAATGAAAAGGACCATATCAGTGTGGAGATATTCCGTATTGAAAATACTTTTTTCAAATCAATCCAAGCTTTTGAAACGGTAGCCAACACCTTTAATTGTTTCAATCATATCGGCATACTTATCAAGTTTTTCACGAATTTTTCTAACATGAACATCAATTGTACGCGCTACAACAAATACTTCATCACCCCATACATCGCTAAGTATTTTTTCTCTATCAAAAACCTTTCCCGGGTTGGAAGCTAGGTAATATAGAATTTCAAATTCCTTCTTCGGAAAGAACACCAACTTCCCCTTGATTGTAATTTCATATTTAGCACGGTTTATTACCAGAGGACCAATTTCAATTTCTTTGGCTTCAGAATTATCGGCATTAACCGATTCGGTTTTGCGGAGATTAGATTTTACTCTGGCAACTAACTTCTTAGGAGAAATTGGTTTTTGTATAAAATCGTCCGCCCCAATATTAAGCCCATGAACTTCATCCAGTTCAGATGATTTAGCAGTAAGGAAAATTACGGGAGTATTTTTAAATTCATCAATTGCTCTGATTCTTGAGCAAGCTTCGTAGCCATCCATTTTCGGCATCATTACATCTAAAATTATA
>CAZEDR010000539.1:0-1630 GCA_964510975.1 uncultured Melioribacter sp.
GGGAGTTTACGAAGAATAAGTAACTCTGGAATTTTTTGTAGAGACGACTCGGTGAGTCGTCTAAAAAATATATAATTGAGACGCTCCAACGGAGCGTCTTTATAATAAAATGTAGTTCATCCAATAAACTTCTGATATATCAATGATTACTAATGCTGCTGAGATTCGTGTTCGTTATGCTGATACGGACAAAATGCAATTTGTTTACAATGGAAAGTATCTTGAATACTTTGAAGTTGGGAGATCGGAACTCTTTAGATCAATAGGATTTCCTTATAGAGAAATTGAAAGTCAAGGCTATCAACTTCCTTTAATTGAAGCTGGAGTTAAATATTTAACACCGGCTACTTATGATGATCTTCTCGAGATTCACGCAACGGTAAAAGAGCTTTACACTGCAAGACCAAGAGTAGAATATGTAGTAAAGAAAAAAGAAACCGGAGAAGTGGTTGCAGAGGGATTTACAACACACGTTTTTATGCGGGAAGACACAAAAAAAGCTGTTCGTCCCCCTAAAGTATATATTGATGCTTTAGCTAGATATTTTGAAACGAAGTAATATTGCCAAGAATAGTTTTGGCTGGATTTTATAGATGTTAGATAAGATTAAGCAACTTACAAAAGACACTGCGATTTATGGAATAAGCACAATCCTCGGAAGATTTTTCGGTTTTATTCTTACTCCTTTCTATACTCACGTTTTGCCGGATAAAGGTGAAATGGGAATCTACAATAACTACTACGCTGCCATTGCATTCTTGAACGTAATTTTTATTTATGGTATGGATGCTGCATTTATGAAGTATGCTTCCCTCAATTCCGGCGAAACTAAAAAGAAAGTGTTTTCTACCGCATTCATTGCTGTAATTGTAACTACTATTATTTTATCAGTATTTCTCTATTTTCTGCAAGACACATTCATGAGTTATTTAGATATTCCGAAGAAGTATTTTGCTGTTGATCCGGAACGATTCAATAGATTTTTCTTCTATCTAATTTTAATTCTGATACTTGATACGGTTACCATAATTCCATTCGCATATCTTCGTTTGGAAAGGAAATCGAAAAAATTTGCTCTAATACGTTTAATAAACATTGTTGTAAATCTTCTTTTGAATTTGTTTTTCTTTATCCAATTGAAATGGGGAATGGAATCAATTTTCATTGCCAATTTGATTGCATCTTTAATGAACCTCGTTCTACTTTATCCGGATATTATTAAAAACCTTGTCTTAAAAATTGATAAAGAGTATTTACGCAAAATGTTTTTATTTGGTGTACCATACTTGCCGGCCAGCTTATCAGCAACAATTGTTCAAGTAATTAATAGACCAATGGTTGAGAAACTAACCGATTACGAAACACTTGGTGTGTTCTCAGCTTCATACAAGCTGGGTACGTTGATGATGCTGGTTGTGATGATGTTCCAGTTTGCATGGCAGCCCTTTTTCCTTACGAATGCCAAGGAAAAAAACGCTAAGGAGATATTCTCAAAAGTTTTAACATTGTTCCTTCTTTTCACAAGTCTGCTTTGGATTGTAATTTCATTATTCATAGACGATGTAATGAAGATGAAACTATTTGGTATTTCGATCTATCAAGAACGCTACCAAGACGGATTAGTAATCGT
>CAZEDR010000540.1:0-1628 GCA_964510975.1 uncultured Melioribacter sp.
GGCGCTGATAAAGAGAAGCGATAAACCACTTTGCAGATTCAAACTTTTCGCGCAGGAAGCGGTGTGTTTCTTTTTCACGCTCGGAAATCTTTCGCTTACGTTTGTTCGTATCAAGCATTTCCAAGTAGGTTTTACTGACTGTAACGGAAGGAACGCTTCTATCGTTTAGCGTAACTATATAATTCTCTTCAACTTTTTCGATCAAGAAATCTGGCGTTATTTGATTCATTTCTTCGGAATCAATATTTCCTTCGCCCGGCTTAGGATTTAGCTTATGAATCAAATCCAATATTGTGCGCAAAGTTTCTTTAGCAAGATTCATCGTTTTCTGAATCACTTCGAAACGTTTGTTCGCAAAATCTTCAAAATGCTCGGCTAAAACTTTTTCCGCCAGATAAGAATAGTAAGGATCGTAAGAGGAATTTCTAATTTGAACGAGCAAACATTCTTGCAGACTTCTCGAACCAATTCCAACCGGCTCAAGACGCTGAACTTCCTTCAAAACTTTTTCAGCTTGTTCAACAGTAACTTCTATTTCTTCAAAAAGTTTTAGTTCGTTTACAATTTTAGCTAAATCTGCTTTGAAGTAACCGTCCCGATCCAAGCTGCCGATGATATTTTCGCCGAGAGAAATTTCATCATCGCTCATATCAAGCATTCTCAGCTGGTCAACTAAATTTTCGCGGAGAGTTTTTCTTTGCGGGGCAATCGGTTGTATTGTGTCTTCATCCGATCTTCTATTTAATCTATCAAGTTCTTGCTCGGATTCAGATTCATTCATGTAATCTTCTAAATCAAACTCATCATCTTTGCTGTCGTAAGTGTCTTCATCATCAGCGGTTTTTTCTTCAACTTCGTCGGGAGTTTCTTCTAATTGTTCAAGATCAATTTCATCATCAAGCGTCTCTTCAAGAATTGGATTCAACTCAAGTTCGGTCTTAATGCGCTGTTCCAAAGCAAGCGTATTAAGCTGCAGCAATTTCTGATACTGAATCTGCTGCGGAGAAAGCTTCTGCTGTAGAGCTAATCTGTGTTGAAGAGAAAGCATAATTAAGTTTTAGTAACCTTTTTTATTTTTTTGAACCATTCTTTGCCAAAAGCTCTCTCTAAAGAGTCCTTGCAAAAATTTAATACAGTAACTTTTGTTTGTTTGCCCTTTTCAATTGCAGGCTGGCAGTCCCGGTATCTTTCATAACGCAGAACCGGCCCGGCAAAGTTAGAAATTCTTATCGGAAAAAGGTGACAAGAAATTGGCTTATTGCAGCTTACTTTTCCGTCATGGTAAGCCTTTTCAATTGCGCATTTGGCAATTTCGCCTTCGTAAAAAACAAAAACGCATGCGCGGTTATTGATGCTGCGGGTTGTTAGCTCATTCTGCTGTTTAACCCAAAATCCCTTTTTCTCAATCTCATTAGAATGCTGCTTGGGAAGATACTTAACAATTTCCGGCAGTTCTTTTGTAATTGTATCAATCTCTTCTTTAGTTATTGGAGCGCCGTAAGGGCTTTCCATAGTGCAGCAAGCGCCTTTGCATTTTCCAAGATCGCACGTAAAATAAGATTCGGCAATTTCCGTATTAACAACAATTCCATCTATTTGAATAAAATCCGCGTCCATTTACCCTAATT
>CAZEDR010000541.1:0-1618 GCA_964510975.1 uncultured Melioribacter sp.
AAACATTTTTTTTGAATTCCGGAAGTTCATCCAAAAACAAAACTCCATGATTAGCAAAAGAAACTTCTCCGGGACGAGGAAACGAACCGCCTCCGATAAGCGCGGCATCGCTAACTGTGTGGTGCGGACTGCGAAATGGCCTCTCGGTAATTATCGCTTTATCCTTAGCTAATATTCCCGCAACGGAATGAATCTTTGTTGTTTCGAGCGCTTCTTCAAAAGTTAGCGGAGGAAGTATTGACGGAAATCTTTTTGCAAGCATCGTCTTTCCGCTTCCGGGTGGTCCAATCATAATTATGTTATGCCCGCCAGCAGCAGCAATTTCCAAAGCACGCTTAACATTCTCTTGCCCTTTTACGTCGGCAAAATCCAATGCGTAATCATTAACGTGCGCAAATAATTCTTCTTTATCGGAAACATAAGGAACGAAGCTGCCCTCACCGTTTAGAAACTTAATCACTTCATTCAATGTCTCTAAACCGAATACATCAACTCCTTCAACAATGGAAGCTTCTTTCACCGATTCGTTTGGTAAAATGATTCTTTTAATTCCCTTCCGTTTTGCTTCAACTACAATTGGTAAACCGCCTTTAACTTTCCGTAATGTTCCATCAAGAGAAAGTTCGCCAAGAAAAATTGTATCTGCCAAAAGTTCGGAGCTTAAGATTCCGGTTGCCTCAAGAATTCCAATTGCAATGGGGAGATCGAATGAACTACCCTCCTTCTTAATATCAGCCGGAGCGAGATTAACGGTAATTTTTTTATGCGGTAATGTTATGCTGGAATTTTTAATTGCGGCGGAAACACGTTCTCTGCTTTCTTTAACAGCATTATCCGGCAATCCAACAATTGTAACAGAAGGAAGATTATTTTCGCTGTGAGTTTCAACTTCAACAAGATATGCATCAATTCCAAGAGTGGCACCGGAGAGGATTTTCGAAAACATAAGCTTTCCCCAAATGGTTGATTGTAAACTAAGAAAAATTCATTCAACAATAAATATTGGCATTTAGATTTGTTGTTAAAACGACCTTATTTTGTTGTGTTCAACAACAATTTTATATTTCAATAACGTTCTATACAATTTCGGAGAAGTTGTTAAATGAAAAAGTCGATCATACTCATCTTGCTATTTTTTGTAGTTATAACTTTTGCGCAGACAAGACTTGTTGATAACAAGATCATCAAGCTCAGCACTCAAGCACTGTTAGATAAAGTGAAAGGCGGATGGGCCGGACAAGTAATCGGCTGCACTTACGGCGGGCCAACAGAATTCAGATTTCAAGGAACAATTATTCAAGATTATCAAAACATTCCCTGGCCCGAAGGATATATTAAACAATGGTATGTTAATGAACCGGGACTATATGATGATGTTTACATGGATCTCACTTTTGTTGATGTAATTGAAAAATATGGACTCGATGCACCCGTTGATTCTTTTGCAAAAGCCTTTGCTTATGCTGATTATCAGTTATGGCACGCAAACCAAGCAGCACGTTATAATATTATAAATGGAATTATGCCGCCGCAATCCGGCTACTGGCTTAATAATCCTCACGCTGATTGTATTGATTTTCAAATTGAAGCTGACTTTGCCGGACTGATGTCTCCGGGA
>CAZEDR010000542.1:0-1598 GCA_964510975.1 uncultured Melioribacter sp.
CTAATTGTCTGGTCTTTAATAAAATATTTGAAGTAGTATAAAATCGCGCCATCTCTTAGTGAATTAAAAATTAGCACTGATATACTTGCGCCAAGCATTATAAACCAAGGACCATTCTTTGCAATGTCTTTAAAGTCTGTTTTAAGTGATGAGCTTTTTTCAACAGCCGGTTTTAATCTCTCTTTTGTTCCGGCAAAAGTTAATACGAAGAAAATTGCCGCAAGTACTGCATAGATACCAACTGTCCATTGGTAACCGGATGCAACGTTTCCATCTTTACCGAAATATTCAACCAAACTATTTGCTGTAGCAGTTACAAATAAACCGCCGGAGAACGCGCCGATGAATCGGAATGATGCTAATGAAGTTCTGTCATCCGGATTATCGGTCATAACGCCCAGCATAGATGAATAAGGAACGTTAACCAGTGAATAGATCATCATCATGGAGGCATAAGTAGCGTAAGCGTAAACAAGTTTGCCGCTAGCACTCAAATCTGGAGTGATAAAAGTAATAATTCCAACAACAGCAAATGGAGCTGCACCGAAGAGCAGATAAGGTCTAAACTTTCCCCAGCGAGTGCTAGTCCGATCGCAAGCTGCGCCGATGAGCAAATCCATAACCGCGTCCCAAACTCTAACAACTAGGAACATAGTACCAACTGCAGCGGCGGCTATTCCAAAAACATCCGTATAGAAAAAGAGAAGAAACATAGAGAACAGTTTCCAAAACATAGAGGAAGCAAAATCGCCAAAACTATAGGCAATTTTTTCTTTAAGAGTAATCGAAGTTGTGTTATTAGAGCTCATTTTCCTTCTCGTGTGTAATTTGTTTTCGGAACATTAGTTGCAATTGTAGTGAACGATTTAATTTACGCATAAATAATGCCAGAGCTTGAATGCCCATAAATTAGCATAATACTCTATTAGAGTGATGAACTGAGATGTAGGCTTTATCATAATAATAAATCTTATGAATTTGATAATTAGATTACTGCTCTGTTGAAGGATTACAACATTTGCAATCTAATTCGAGAACTGAATTCTTGGCTTAAATCATAGAATTGGTCTTAGGCTCAGATATTTCATCAACTCAATTTTCTTTTTCAAATCAAGATTCTTGATGCTTTCATCGGTAAGAACTTCGGAATAAATATTCGGCAGATGATTTTCGAATAAAATTTTATCTTTATGATAGAACTCGACAAAATTTGCCGCGCTCGGATGCCCGGAATAAGGCGCATAATGATGTTTCAAATCGTTGTTTCTCCAAACCATAACAAAAGCAATTTTCACAGTATCAACATTGAATGATTTGTAAAGTCTATCTGTCCACCATGTATCATCGGGAATACTTTCCAAACCGGTTTCCGTCATTGCGGCAAGTTTATTTTTCGCTCTAGCAAAGTCACTTACAATTTTTAATTTATCTGTAACCGCTTGCAAGCCATCTCCATCCGGAGTGAAATCCCAGTAGTTATCCATTCCAACCAAATCAACATATTCATCGCCGGGGTATCTTTCCAAGAATTGTTCGAGTGTCTTAAATTTTCTATCCGGCGAAAAAGCGTAAAGAAAATTTTTAACGCCTCGTTTGTC
>CAZEDR010000543.1:0-1592 GCA_964510975.1 uncultured Melioribacter sp.
TTCTTCTTTAAGAGAAGAGAATAATTCGTTAGGCATTTGTGGATTGGCTGAACCCTTTTCATAAGGTTTATCCATGTTTACAAGTATATCTGCAAACATATTAGATACGTGAATACTCTTAGCTTTATATGAATCCCCGGTAAGCAATGATATAAAATCCAACCCAAGAATTTTCATTTTGGGGATTTCAAAACGAAATCTCGTTTGCCTAAACTGACTTTTACTAAAAATTTGTTCATCGTAAATTACCGGCGCATAATCTATAGAATGTGCCAACATTTCAGAATCAGCTACTGAAACATGTAATTTCTCCAACGCTAGCAGGTATTGAAGCTCATGA
This sequence comes from uncultured Melioribacter sp., assembly GCA_964510975.1. Classification (GTDB taxonomy): domain Bacteria; phylum Bacteroidota; class Ignavibacteria; order Ignavibacteriales; family Melioribacteraceae; genus Stygiobacter. The sequence continues at coordinate 341 of CAZEDR010000543.1, forward strand.
AAGTTGAGAGTGATTTTGCGTGCATCAAAAACTGATTTTTTAATTAGGTTGACAGAATAATCTCTCAGTAGAATAATTTTTAACCAGGCTATTCCACTAATAGATAAAGAATCGACCATGCATGTAAAAGTTGAATCAACTTTCTTTAGCTGGAGGGAATCAAGCGAAAGACTATTATCCCAGACATTGTAATCAAAATGACCTAGTTGAATAGAATATTCCGGATTTGCTTTTTCAAAGCTCTCTGCAATTCGCTCTTTAAGATAGAGATTGATTAGTGGATTCGGGAATAAGATAAATGCCAGCATGCTTAATAGTATGACTGCACCAATTCCGTATCCCAAATACGTAGCTATTCTTTTTAGAAATAATCTATGCCTATTGAATCCTCTCGTTGTATTATCACTTGTTTTTATCTTTTTCAAATCGTTTCCTTTTTATGCTTCAAATCATTTTCGCTATTATTTTCCGAATCAAGGAGAACGGCAATCCATCTAGTATTTTTATTATTCTCCGATGCAAACTTTAGAGTCATTGTAAGCGGTATACAAAGGATTGCGCCAATCAATCCGAGTAAGCTGCTCCAAAAAATGAGTGAGATTACTACCACTAATGTTGAGAGCCCAAGTTTCAATCCCATCAATTTTGGTTCAATTACATTTCCTATAATAAAGCCGATAAGAATATTTCCTACAATAACAAGCAAAGCGCTACTCATTCCAATTTGTACAAGTGCTAACAACGCTGCCGGGATTGCCGCAATGATAGACCCTATACTTGGTATGTAGTGAAGCAAAAAAGCTAGGAATCCCCAAAGTATAGGAAATTTAACTCCTAAAACTTGCATCCATACTGCAACCAATATTCCGGTAACCAGATTTATTAAAGTTTTTAAAACCATGTAGCGTTTCATATCTACTATAAATTGAGTGAACTGTGGAAACGCTAGTTTTGGATTACCAAGAATTGCGCGAATTTTTTGGGGATAACTTGAAATCTCTAACAACATAAATGTAACCGTGAGAAGTATCAATACAACATCGGAAAGCACCGAGCTCATACCGGAAAGTAAACTAGCGGTTAGTCCCATCACTGCTTCCGGATTAATATATTTAAGAAAAAAACCTTCGCTAACAGCAACACCTTTGCTGGATAAAAACGAACTTAACTCTACTACTTGCACACGAATGCGAGATTGCAGCATTGGAAGCTCATTAGTAAAATTGCTGAAGGATGAACCAATCTGTGCGCT
>CAZEDR010000544.1:0-1584 GCA_964510975.1 uncultured Melioribacter sp.
CTGATTATAGTTTAATTGTAAAAGGAGAGACAATTCTGAAAAAATATCCATCTGTAGAATACACAAACAAAAAAGAAATTTTTGTTGCGAAAGATGCCAAGATAGATCCGTTTGTTCATCTCGATGCTTCCGAAGGACCAATATACATTTCGAAAAATGCTTATGTAATGTCGCACACGTTAATTCAAGGTCCGGTATTTATTGGTGAAGATTCTGTTGTTAAAGCTCATGCGGCTATTTACCACGATACAAGCATTGGCGAAGTTTGCAAGGTCGGCGGCGAAGTTGAAGCGTCAATCATTCATTCTTATTCTAACAAACAGCACGAAGGCTTTCTCGGTCACGCTTATTTAGGAAGCTGGGTTAATTTGGGCGCAAGCACAAACAACAGCGATCTGAAAAACAATTACACTTCCGTTTCGGTTCTTGTCAAGGGAAAAAATGTTGATACACAATCCCAGTTTGTTGGTTTAATAATGGGTGACCATTCTAAAACAGCAATTAATACAATGTTCAATACCGGCACTATTGTGGGAGTTTCGTGTAATATTTTTGGTGCCGGATTTCCGGCTCGGTACATTCCATCGTTTTCTTGGGGCGGCTCTGATTTTCTCCGCAATTATGATATTGAAAAATGTATTGAAGTTGCGCGAGTTGTTTTGATGAGGAGAAAGTTACAATTAACTCAGGCTGAAGAAGAACTGCTTCGTTCTGTGTATGAAGCAACGAAACACGAAAAAGTGAAGAAATCCTAACGATGTATAAAAATTATTTCTATTTGCTGAGAGCCGCGCAAGAACTAAACACATTGTTAACCGGAAAGAAACTCTTTGAGTGCTATACACAAGAACGTGATAAGCTGTTTCTTCATATTCCGTTTGATGACTTTTCCCATTTTCATTTAATCATATCAACAAATCCGCAAGAATTTCATTTCTATATTAAGGATGAACACAGGAAAGCCAAAAGGAATACTGTAGATTTTTTTGGTGATATGCTGCCTCAGAAAATAAAAGCAGTTCGTATGGCTTTTGGTGAAAGGATTATTTCTTTCGAATTAGAATCCGGATTCTTTTACATTCTTTTCCGTGGGAACAAATCTAATTGCTTCTTTCTTAATTCATCTAAAACTCTACATCCTTTCAAGAAAGTTACTGCAGAAATGCTTGCTAAAACTTCTAATGAATTTTCCAATTTAGAATTTGTCCAATCAACAAGTTCAATGTTAAGTAACATAGCGGAGTTGAAATCATTCAAAGAATTGAAAGCGCTTCCCTATTTATCAAAAGAAATACTTAGACAAATAGAATCAAAAAATAATCCGGTAGAAGCAGCTTTAGAACTTATCCAAGAAATCCTAAATGGTAAAATTGTAGTTGGGAGCGATACTGAAACCGGCGAAGCAGTTTTTCAACCAATGTCTCTCTTGAACTCAGATAAAAATATGGAAGTAGAACTATTTGATAATTACTTTGAAGCCATTGCTAAATATTTCACACTAAAGCGAACCACTGTAAAGACTTACAATTCTAAGCAAGAAATTGAAAAACATCTTGAAAATGAGATTGAGAAAATCACTTCTAA
>CAZEDR010000545.1:0-1581 GCA_964510975.1 uncultured Melioribacter sp.
CGTTCTACCAATCGGCGATTGATCTATTTCGATAACTTTATCAACATGTTCAAGCCCGAGTATTTCCTTGTAGGCAAGCGGAACAACTTTTGAGTTGTAGATTTTCTTCATCAAAATTTTAACAAGCGTTTCATTAATCAAAGAAGATTTTCCAGAACCGCTCACTCCGGTTACGGCTATAAAAGTACCAAGTGGAATTTCCAGATTTATTTCTTTTAGATTATTTCCGCTCGCATTTTTCAGCAAAATACTTTTGCCGCTTCCCTTTCTTCTCTCGGAATTATATTCAATTTGTTTTTTATCTCTCAGATAAGCCAGCGTTAAAGACTGATTAGCAGACTTAGTCTTTAAAAAGTTATTAGTTTTTCCTTGCAAGACAACTTCGCCGCCGTGCACGCCGGCACGCGGACCAAGATCAACAATGTAATCAGAACTTTCTATTGTCTCGCGGTCATGCTCAACTACAATAACTGTGTTGCCAAGATCGCGTAAGTTTTTTAGCGAGTTAATTAACTTAACATTATCAGATTGATGCAGCCCAATGCTTGGCTCATCTAAAACATATAGAACTCCGGCAAGTTGAGAACCAATTTGCGTTGCTAAACGAATTCGCTGAGATTCGCCGCCAGAAAGAGTTCTCGCTGAACGGTCGAGTGTTAGATAATCCAATCCAACATTTAACAAAAAATCTAACCGCGAAGTAATCTCTTTCAAAATTTGAGTTGCGATTAGTTTTTCCCGTTCGGTTAGTTTTAACGAGTTGAAATATTTTTTTGCTTTATCAATTGATTGAGCGGAAACTTGAGAAATGTTCAAATCATTCAACGTAATTGCCAGCGATTCTTTTTTAAGTCTTCCTCCTTTACATGACGAGCAAGTCATAGTGTTCATATAAGCCTCAGCCCATTCGCGGATTTTATTGGAGGATGTATTTTCATAATAATGGCTGATGTAATTCATTACGCCGTTAAACTTGTGCATGTAAGTAACTTGCTTGCCTCCACCATAAGTATAAGTGAAAGGAATTTTCTCTTTTGTTCCGCTTAAAAGCACATCAAGTTGTTCTTTTGAAAAGTCTTTCAGTTTGGTATCGTAAGTAAACCCAAATTTTTCAGCAATAATTTGAAGTTGATTAAAAAACCAAGTGCTTCTCGGTTTTCCGATAGCAGCAATTCCTTCTTCGGTGATAGATTTATCCCAGTCCGGAATAATCAAGTTCATATCAAGTTCACGTTTTTCGCCAAGTCCATCACAATCCGGACAAGAACCGTAAGGTGAATTAAACGAAAAAGAATTCGGCGCTAATTCTGCAAAACCAATTCCGCAATGAAGACAAGCAAAATTCCCACCATCGTTTACAATTACATTTCCATTTCCGTAATTAAGCGCTACTTCAATAGATTCTGTAACCCGCGAACTTGATTTCTCATTTACTTTTAACCGGTCTACAACAATCTCAATATCGTGAGTTTTGTACCGGTCAACTTTGAATTCATCGCTGAGTTCGTGTGTCTCACCATCAATACGCGCACGAATAAAGCCATCTCTTAGAATTTCTTGAAATAGCTCGTGGTAATGCCC
>CAZEDR010000546.1:0-1580 GCA_964510975.1 uncultured Melioribacter sp.
CTCTTTCATACTCAACAACTTTAAATCCGTTCATCCAATGTTCAACATGATTTCCGTTAACTATAATGCGTGCGTGGTTCCATTCACCAACACCGCTAAACCTTTTATTAACTGCGGGAATTAAATCATATAGCGAGCCGACGGTTCTGTTTCCCTTTACGCCAAGTTTTGCATCGGGATGTTTTTCATCATCAAGTATTTGAAATTCACAACCGATAGCAGAGCCTTCACCCTTGTTTAAGTCCGGATCGACAAAATATTTTATTCCGCTGTTAGAGCCTTCAGTTACATTGAATTCAACCAACAGCTCAAAGTTTTTATATTTTTTGGAAGTAATAATGTCGCCGCCGTTTTTGGATTCGAAACCGTTTGACTTTAATGTCTTGAGAACACCATCGGCAATTTCCCAACCACCTTGTGGAAACTTATCGGACTTTGCGCTACGCCAGCCATCAGTTGTTTTTCCATCCCACAAAAGCTTCCAGCCTTCTTTCTTTTCACGATATGATAAAGCGTTTGGGAGATAGTTGTATTGAGGAATATTGCTCTTGGTTTTCGTAGCAAACTTTTGAACCTCATCTGTAATTATGCGAACGTTTTTCCAGCAGATTTGCTTTCCTTCGTCTGCTTTGTTGTTCCCAATGCTGTGTACTTGTAACGCAATAAAACCCTCACGAGTCATATCATCAAGTATATCAGCACATGCAATTCCGTTAATCCAAGTTTTGATGGAATTACCAATTGCTTCAATGCGCATCTTGTTCCATTCATTTTGTTTGAAAGCTGTGCGTCCTTTTTCGTTTTCATCAAGAGTATAAAGCCAGCCGCGTCTACTTTCATCATAAATTCCGCCGGTCCACGCTCTTTTAGCTGCATCAATTTCAACTTGATAACCGTGAACCTTCCCATCTTTGTAAGTTAGAATACTTTCACTTCTTATTTGCACTCCGGAATTCATATCCGGTTCACACTTAAATTCTAATTCAAGAATGAAATCGGAATACTTTTCTTTTGTAACGAGAAAACTGTTCGGTGTATTTAGAACAGTTTCTCCAACAATAATTCCCTCTTGAACGGAATACTTTGCTTGTCCGTTCAGTTGTTCCCAATTTGATAAATCGTTTCCGTTGAATAGTTTTTTCCAATTCGTCTGTGCATTAGATAAAGAAAAAAGTACAAGAATGATTGCTGCGGATTTGATTAATAGCTTCATTTGAATGATCTCATAATTATGAAGGAAATAATTATTACCTGGTGAAATTAAGAATGTATTTGATTGGAAACCAATCTAAACCAGCTATGTGTATATGTCTCAATCCCGATATAGGAAATACTAGGATAGAAAAATATTAACATGAAGGTGAATTTAATGAGCAATAAAATATCTATAAGTAAAGAATGCTAAATAAACCAAAGTCCCTTTAGGAGGATGTTGCATAATTAATGAATCAAAAATATATCCGTGTAAATCTGTTAAATCCGCGTCATCCGCGGGCTATTTATTATCAAACTATTAATTATGCGGCATCTACCTTTAGGGACGATACAGAGAACATCTATACTCATTGCTATATCGGTTT
>CAZEDR010000547.1:0-1578 GCA_964510975.1 uncultured Melioribacter sp.
ATAATTATAAGGAGGTAATTCTATAACGAGAGTGAAGCAAAGATTGAGAAAGTAATATTTTTTTCTTTGTAGTCATCTTCAATTGTTTGCGGAACGATTAAAGTTCTGTTCCACTTTAGGATCGAATAATCTATTGCAAAATCAAGCGATAATTTATTCAGATATAATGTTGTTCCTACAGTATAAGAATACTTGATGTTTTGATCTGTATTTTGATACGATGAAATAATATTCGATAATCCAATGGAATTGTTAGAATAATATAGTTGCGGAATAACAGCATAGCCTACCTTTAGAGGTAAATTCCAATCAGCAGGTTTATACTCTACTCCTATACGGAATATTTTTACATCTTGCCAAATCGGATTTCCTCCAAATTCAAACAAATTAATTTGAACATCGGATGATTTGTACTTCCTTATTTCAAAATCTGCCTCAATCAAAAACCCTTCAATACCATAGTAAGAAACACCGCTGGCTATAACAAGTGGCTGATGCCAATCAGTAGCATCATAATGTGGAAGTAAATATTTGTACTTCTGCACATCCGATATATGTTTTGAAGTTTTCACTTTCATTTTAAATGGCGCCTCAATTGTAAAACCGGCACTCCAATTGGAGTGTACATATATCAAACCGCATTTAAAATTAAATCCGCTTAAATCATTTTCCATACTTACCCACTTATCTAAATCAATATCGTGATTCTCTCCACGAATTATGCTGTTTAGTTCTCCAAAGTATTTGCTGAAGCTTATACCCAACAAAACTGAGTTACTAGGTTTATATCCTAAACCGACTATTAAGGAGTAAACAGAGCCCTTGGTTTCCTGAGCAAAAAGATCGCTAAAAGTAACTGCTATTTTTTTATTAATAAGATGCGGACTTAACTTGCGATAGATTCCAATTCCAAATGAAAGATGATTAGTTGGTATTACAAATGAGGCATGATCGAAATTGTAAATACATTCATTCCAATTGAAAAATTGCGGTCCTACAATACTACTAGTGCGCAGTAGCTCATATCCATAATAAGTCGCCCCTTGTGAAACTGAAAGATTCATTGAAGAATAATTTGATAATTGAGCTGGATTCATATCCATAGAGGAAATATGTTTTACAGAAGCTAAGCCGGTTCCTCCCATTGATGCGTTGTAGCCAGAGTTGTATTTCATTAGCAAATCTAAGTTTTGAGCAAATAAGGAAACGCCCGAAAGTATAATAATAGAAAGAAATTGTTTTCTCATTTCACTTCAGCCTTTTGATGTATTTTGCAGCTAAGTCAATTACATCATGCAAAGGTTTCTGCATTATTCTGTGATTATTAAGATGCAATTTTATTTCCGGAAGTTTCAATTAGCTTAATCTCTATTTTGAATTCGTGATTATCTCAATTCCTTTTTCTAAAATTCTGTCAATTCCTTTTGAAGAATCTGCCACTGTTGTAAGTATATGTATGTCTGGAGAAATACCAACACCCTCCATTATGTGCTGCTGAGCGTCTGCATAATATCTTGTTGATAACCGGTAAGACCATCCGTTTGGTAATTCACGGTAAACAGGAGCGCCAACTCCACC
>CAZEDR010000548.1:0-1566 GCA_964510975.1 uncultured Melioribacter sp.
TTGATGGAAAAGAATGCAACTTGAAGTGCACAAGGAATATTTTAGCGATGATGTATATTTTTAGCGCAATTATATTCTAGTGGAATCTACCATGTGCATCAAGCAAAGGACTCCGCAATTATGAGAAAGCACTGCATTCACTTTTTTAGATTAAACGCTCAAGCCATGGACAAGTTGCTTTAATTACAAAACAGTGAAATAATCTCACAATGACCTAGTTGCAAACAGGACTTGGAAGAATTGGATGAATCTTTGTCTGTAATTCAGCTCTACTTGGGAGATTTTATGATCTTATTATAGGAAACTAAAGTTTTTGTATTAATATATTTGCAGATGTTGTTAAGACAAGTAATTCAAAAGATTATTCAATTACGGATTCATCTTATTCACATTTCAAATAGACTGCACACATCGACCAACAGAATAGCTTGACCCTTTAATGTTGCTTGTTCATTTATAAAAATTGGTTATCATCACCAATGCTGTGTATGCGAACAGCGCCAAGTTCAGCATTCCCAGAATAATTCCAGTAAGATGATTCAGAACAAGTGCCGCGTCCTTCATTTCTTCACGCGCGTCTTTTTCGTGATCTGGGTCTCCTATCATCTGCTCGATTGCCATGTAATGAATATCTCCTTTAATACTTCGAATTTCTGTTAGGATTAATTCAGCTGTTTCTTGTCTAATTGCGGCACGAGAAGAGGTAATTTCGCGCGAGTTAATTTCATCGGTTGGCACTTCCGATAGAGCCTCACTTGCCAACTCTTTCAAGAGCTGCTTTGGTTTTCCAAAAAATTGCCGCATTCGCGGTGATTCTATGAGCGGTTCAGCTTCGGGAATTAAAACTGGAGCAAGTTCTTCATTTACTCCATTGAAATCCCTTTTGTATTCTCCGAGATTCTTAACAAAATTCTTTCGAAGTTCCTTCAATTTTGTTTCAGCCATTTCAAAGTCTGCAGGGCACATTTTGCGTGGATGCATTTTTCTTAGCTATAATCTCACAAAGCTTCGAAGACAGCCCGGCACGCGATAGATTTTGTGGACCAGCCAGCATAGAAAGCAGGCAATAAGAACATTCAATGCGGAGAGAAATAGAGAACAGAGCACATAGATTGCTGCATAAATAAAGAAAGTAAAATAATAGAATTTACATACTTCCGTTTAGAAAATATAGGTAATATCAGATCATTTTAGAATATATGATCACAGTATATATGTACAGAAGTGTCTCAAGCAATAGCAATTGCCAATTTTTTAGGAATAACTTGCGGAAGTTATGAAGAGCACAGAAGGAAAATGTGGCATTAAAATCATTTCAAATGATGTAAAGATTCAAAATTAAGCAGAATTCTTATATATACATATAGTTTCCCGAGTATTTTCAATATTTCCTTATACTTGACCTGGATTTTTAATTATACGAAATATTTATCGCGGGAAATATCTACTAATGCATCTCACATTCATTAGTCACGGAAAACTAATAAAATGGAAAAGTTGTAAAACACCTCGAATTTCCAAAACTTGTTCAAATTATTGCTACAGTGTATTAGCAATAATTTAAAC
>CAZEDR010000549.1:0-1555 GCA_964510975.1 uncultured Melioribacter sp.
AATAGCAATGCAAAACGCGAAAAGCGTAAACATGCCGAAAGATAAAGTTGAACAAGCAATTAAACGCGCTTATTCCAAAGACACAACCGGCTACCAAGAAATTATGTACGAAGGTTACGCGCCGCACGGTGTTGCAGTTATTGTTGAATGTGCTACAGACAATGCTACACGTACAGTTGCAAACGTTCGTCATCATTTTAGAAAACATGAAGGTGCACTTGGCAATTCCGGCTCAATCGCATTTATGTTTGAGAAAAAAGGATTGATTAAGGTTGCCAAATCAGTAGCGCCGGATTTGGATGCTTTCGAGTTGGAACTTATTGATTTCGGTCTTGAAGATCTTTCTTACGATGATGACAATATTTATATAACTACATCATTCCATGATTTTGGTTCTATGCAAAAGGCTCTTGAAGAAAAAAATATTGAAATCGGCGCTACCGAAACTCAGTTTATTCCAACAACGACAAAAGAGTTGAACGACGAACAAAAAGCCGAAGTAAAAGAATTGCTTGACGCTCTTGAAGAAGATGATGATGTTCAAGCAGTTCATAACAACATGCTGTAGAACTGTCATATTGAGTCCGCCGAATGGCGGACGAAATATCCCAGTGATAAAATGTTAGAGATTCTTCTTCCGCCGTTGGCGGTATCAGAATGACAATTGGAAGAGTTATTAAGGGCATCTCTAAAAACTATTTTTTTATAAAATGGAACACGGAAAAAGCCGATAAAAACTGATTTACACAGATTCTTATGGATGTTATTAGTGATGCCCTTAAATAAATTATAAAAATAAAAGAGTTAATGAACAAACTAAATGTTTCTGCACCGGGAAGAATTTGCTTATTCGGTGAGCATCAAGACTATTTGAGCTTGCCGATAATTGCAGCAGCAATTTCCAAAAGAATGTACGTTGAGGGTGAGTACCGCAAAGACAAACTTATCAACATAGAATTACCCGATTTGAATTCTTCAGAATCTTTTCAGCTCGCGGAAAAAATTCCATATACAGTTGAAAGAGATTATTTGCGAAGCTGCGTTAATGTTTTGATGCGGGAAGGATTCACTTTCTCCAAAGGATTCGATGTTACTATGCGCGGAGAAATACCGATTAACGCCGGAACTTCAAGTTCATCTGCAATGATAATCGCTTGGATAAACTTTCTTGCGAAAATGAGCGATCAGCAGAAAGAATTAGATAGAAATGAAATTGCTCATCTTGGCTATAAAGCCGAGGTCTTGGAGTTTGGTGAGCCGGGCGGAATGATGGATCATTACTCAACTTCTGTTGGCGGCGTAATCTGGCTTGAATCATTTCCCGAGATTCATCTTGAATCAATGAGTCCGAAACTTGGTTCATTTATTCTCGGAAATTCTCAAGAGCCGAAAGACACAAAGTTTATTCTCGCGCGCGTTAAAAAAGGTGTTATCGATATTGTAAAAGATTTGAAGAAGAGGAATCCAGAGTTTTCTCTTCAAAATATCCGTTTTGAAGAATTGGATAGATATACAGAAGAGTTGAACCAAGACCAAGTAGAATTGCTGCAAGGAA
>CAZEDR010000550.1:0-1555 GCA_964510975.1 uncultured Melioribacter sp.
GAAACAAATGAAGCCGTACAACCCGGAATGCGGAGCGCAGAAAGACGAACATCATCGAACCATTCTTGTGTAGCTTCAAAGCCATAAGTTTTTTTCAAGTAATCAAATGGCGGAAACTCAAAAGTCCACATTTTGCCTGTATCAAGTTTCTGAGATTTAACAGTGTCTTGATTTATTATTTGAGCTTGAAGCTGAAAAACGAAAACAAATGCTAACAGAAGTGATAAAGAAATCATCTTCTTCATATAAAGTTGGTAATTCATAAAACACCTTGTGTAGTTATGGAATTTTTTTTATTTCTCGCTAAGGCGCAAAGCAAAAAATCTTTCTTGGCGTCTCCGCGTCCGTCAGCTGACGGATTGCGAGATAATTCTTTTTGAATTTTTAGAAGTAATCATTAGTGAATTCAATCTGGTTAAAAATATAAGGGACCGAGAGTTTTCCCGATCCCATAGATTTCAATGCCCTAAATTCATTTTACTGATCCAGCTTTCCGCTTCTTAATTCTTTAGCAATTCTATCAGCATCATAAACTTCTTCCATTGCATGAACCAATGTAAATATAGCTGCCAATAATGCTGTCAATGTTACCATCGAAAGCTAAGCCAACAACTTCCGCCTTTTTGTTTATTACCGCGCTGCCGGAGTTTCCGCCAACAATATCATTATTGGAAACAAAGTTGAATGGTGTAGCTAAATCTAATCCGCTTGGCACTTTTGCCCAGCGTTCGTGCAAATCCCAAGGATATTGTTTTCTGAATGAGTTGTAGCGGTCATACATTCCGTAGAATGTTGTGAAATCCGGAGCGACTGTTCCATTGTATTCAAATGTCTTTAATGTTCCGTCACTTAATCTGAGAGTAAAGTTTGCATCTGGTGGTAACTCTGTGCTATGAACTTTTACAATAACTTGACCCAGCATATCGTCGTAAATGTTTTCTGTGTCATTTATTTCTTGAGATTGCTTTTGCAACTCTGGCATTTTCTTTTCTGCTTCTCTAACGAACATTAAAATTGGATCTTCAGATTTTGTAATAGCTTCGGCACCATCTTTAACGAGATCAATTACATCATCTCTATCTCCAAAGATAGATTCATCAAGCAAATATTCTGCAATTTCTTTGCCGCTCTTTCCACCGGAAAGTTTTTTAACAAGCTGATCATCTTTACCAAGGTTTAATGCTAAATATTCTACGTTAATCCAAAGCTTTGTGTTTTCTAATAGTTCATCAAATTTTTTCGGGAAAGCCGCTTCTAATGTAGAATCTAGTTTTTCTGCTTTGTATTTAGCGGCTCTCTGCTCCTCCGGTTTTTGGAGTTCTTTAGCAAACTCTAAAACCGATTTTGCTTGTGCAAAGTATTTTGATCCAAACATGAAATTTTGAACGAGTGAGTAAGCAGACATTTGCGGACCAACTTTTCTCATTTCCATTCTTGTCTTCTCTATGTTTTCCCAAATTTTTCCGTATTGTTCTTTTAAGTCAGAATTATCCCAAACGGTTTTTTGTAATTTCTTTTGGAAATCCATTTTCTTTGCGTGAACGTAAGGGTCTTT
>CAZEDR010000551.1:0-368 GCA_964510975.1 uncultured Melioribacter sp.
TATTTGAATTTCCAGATGGCAAAATAAAGGAGGAAAGTGTGGTTCCAAAATGGATAAAGCCATTTTTTATCTTTGCTGGTTTATGCGATGTAATTCTGGGAATTTTGTTTATTTTTGTTCCTCTTGAGGTCTTTAGGCTAGTCGGTGTATTTGCACCAAACCATTTGGGTTATATTCAGCTTCCCGGCTGTTTGATAATAATTTTCGGAATAATGTTTTTTAATATTGCTACCCATCCAGTTGCTAATAAGAATTTGATTATCTACGGAATTCTTTTTAAGTTATCTTACTGCATAGTAGTATTTTCTTACTGGTTGACAGAAGGCATGCCTTCGCTGTGGGTAATCTTTGCTTTTGTGGATTTGGCA
>CAZEDR010000551.1:378-1554 GCA_964510975.1 uncultured Melioribacter sp.
TTTTTGCTGTTATTCATCCTAGCGGCAAGGGCGCTAAAGAAAGCTTGAAAGATAAAAACCAGGCAGTAATCTTCCTTTTTAAGGGGGATTAAGGCAGTCTCATATGACTTTTGTGGAACATAATCTTTTCTTGCCAAAAATAAAGTAAAATGCTATATTACCTTCGCTAACCAAGTTTAAAACACCTCTGAATCAAGAAAAGGGGGATATCTGAACATATCTAATAAAAATAATAATTAATTAACGGCTCGAGAAAACAGAGCCGTTTTTTTGTCCTTGGATAATTGAAGCTTTAAAAAAGTTGAAGTGAAAAAACCAATAATAATTTTATTAATTCTGTTTTTTGGTCTAATCGGTACAATTAGTACCCATGCTTTTGCCGCACCGCAGATTACTTCAACCCTGCCTACAAAAAATGCGCTCAATGTTCTAGCTTCCACAGATATATCAGTTACCTTTGATGTGGATATGGATTCCAGCACTATAAATAGTTCCACCTTTATTGTGAATGGTCGTTTAACTGGATTGCGTCAGGGAGTGTTTAGTTATAACGGCCCGACCAAAACCGCAACCTTTGATCCTACAGTTAACTTTCGTGTCGGCGAGGTTGTTACAGTGACATTGACTACCGGTATCAAATCTTCTACCGGAGTTGCTTTGGCTAAAAGTTATATCTGGTCTTTTACTGTGGAAGTTACCGCAAATACTAATTATCTTACTTTGTCTTCAAGCTACACTACTTACATTAATCCAGTTTCCGTTGTTTTAGCCGACTTAGATGGCGACGGCGATCTTGATTTAGCCACTACAAAAAGTTATGGAAGCGATACCGTCACAATTTTTTTAAACAACGGAAATGCTGTTTTTACAGATTTCGGCACTTATTCATTAGCTAGCGAGAGTCACCCAACATCTATCGTTGCAGCCGATTTAGATAGAGACGGCGACCTTGATTTAGCCAGCGCAAATCAAGGTTCGAATAATGTCACGGTCCTATTAAATAACGGAAATGCTACTTTTGTAAATTCCGGCCCTTATGCTGTCGGTAGTTACCCAACAAAGGTCTTTGCTGCTGACTTAGATGGTGATGGTGATCTTGATTTAGCCACCTCAAATAATAGTTCAGCTACAGTATCGGTTTTATTAAACAACGGTGATGCTACTTTTGCAGCTGCG
>CAZEDR010000552.1:0-1554 GCA_964510975.1 uncultured Melioribacter sp.
CGGAGAAGACAAAATGAAAAGTGTAAAGAATCATTTATTTGCTATAAATATTGCCGTGCTATTACTATTTATCGCCGGCTGCAAGGAATACACAACAAAAACCAAAATCAATCCCGATGGTTCTTGCGAGAGAATTGTTATTGTAGAAGGAGACACTAACAACATTGCCGGATTACCGTTTCCGATTCCGGTGGATAAATCATGGAAGATTGAAAAGAAGAAATCGGAAAAAGATTCTACAAAGATGATTTACACAGCCGCTAAACAATTTGACGATGTAAACAACTTAAACGCCGAGTATAGAAACCGGAACAAGATTGGTGTTAAAATTAATTTCGAAAAGAAATTCCGGTGGTTCTACACCTATTACGAATATGAGGAAATATATAAGTCGTATTTCCCATTTAACCATACGCCGCTTAAAGAATACTTAACCAAAGAAGAATATCAAAAGTTTTTGGATGGCGACACAACTAAAGCTTTTAAAAATAAGCTTGATGAATATGCCGGCAGAAGCTACCTCGAATATTTCCTTTCGGAATTTATGAAGGCCTCTAAACAAAAGGGAATTAGTGAAGTAACCGATTTCTCAATCGGGAAAAACCGGGATGCAATTTTTGAATACATTGACCATCACGATAACAATCCAAAGACTCTTGCTGCTTTTTTAGCGTTAACATTTAAATCCGATGCAATAAAAAAGCTTGAATCGTTTTTAGGAAACTTGATTAGTGAAGTAGAAAAGAAAATGGAGTGGACAGGCTCTGCCCATGGAACTTATACAAATCAAGTAAGTTTGCCGGGAGTGATTTTATCAACTAATTCCAAATCGGTTAAAGGTAACACAGTTGAATGGATAGTTGACTCGTGGAGATTTCAATTTGCAGACCTAGCAATGCGGGTTGAATCAAGAAGCGCTAATGTTTTCATGTTTGTTGTAACGGGAGTGTTGTTTGCCTTAGCTTTCTTGCTGTTAATAATTCCGAAGATTAGGAAGAAATAAAAGAATATAGCTTAAAATGAAAGAGGCCGTTCTATGAACAGCCTCTTTATTAACAAAGAATTTTACTTATTTGGATAAGTAATTGTATCTGTTGCTGCTTTGTACAAATCTTTCATTTCTTGTGTAGTTGTTTTGAAAGCTTTCATTGTTGAACCTAGCTGACCAAACTTTATCTTGTGCTGTGCTTCATTAGCTTTTGTACGCATAAACTTTCCGTATGTCATGCCGGTAGTTTTATCTAAATTAGGAATCAACTTACCATCTGTACCATGGCAGATTGCGCACTTGTTGTTAAAGTAAGTTTTTCCATTTGTGGCATTGCCATCTTTTCCAATGTTTGAAACAACCATTTTTCCTGTAGGATATGTTCCGGTATATGTAGCATCATAGAGCTGGCTAACATCAAGAACATCTTTCTTAAGAAACTTTACAAGGTCCCAAATCTCGGCATCTGTAAGAAGCTGGCTATAGTTAGGCATTTGATCACCTACAGTTGCGTTTGAAGTAGGATTGTATGTTGTCAAATCAAACGATATATCACGGCGTGTTGT
>CAZEDR010000553.1:0-1548 GCA_964510975.1 uncultured Melioribacter sp.
GTAGCAACTCTTGTAGATGAATACAAACAAGCCGGAACTTATAATTGCACATTGAGAATTGAGAATGGAGAATTGTCCTCAGGTATTTATTTTTACAGATTACATAGCGGCAGTTACAGCGAGACAAAGAAATTAATTCTGATGAAATAACTCCTTCATCATGGGTGAAAGTTCTTGCAATTTCGGCAGTTTCGTTCGCCCATTTAACACTTTCGAGACATTCATTTAGATTGCGTTCTTCATTAGAAGCTATTATTACTGCGGAGACTTTCTGCATATCAATGATGAGGTAATTCTTTTAGTATCCGATGGACAAATTTAGCAATAAGAATGCGCTATTTCTAAAATTGATTAAGGAAATTTCATCCGCCTTTCTTAATTTTACCCAAAGAATTTCAAATTAACTTTAAGGAAAATCATGAGCATCCTACTCGACAAGAAAACCCGAGTCGTTGTACAAGGCATCACTGGTGGAGAAGGTTCATTTCATACAAAACAGATGATCGAATATGGAACCAACGTAGTAGCCGGTGTTACTCCCGGAAAAGGTGGTCAAAAGTTTGAAGATACAAACATTCCAATATTCAACACGGTAGCAGACGCGGTTCGCGAAGTTAAAGCTGAAGCCTCTGCAATTTTTGTTCCGCCGGCATTTGCTGCCGACGCAATTCTTGAATCGGCCAACGCCGGAATCAAATTTGTTGTTTGCATTACAGAAGGCATTCCTACGAAAGATATGGTTGGCGTTTACAATTTAATTAAAGAGAAAAACGTAACTCTAGTTGGACCAAATTGCCCAGGTGTAATTTCTCCAGGCAAAGCAAAGATCGGAATCATGCCCGGCTTTATTCATAAACAAGGAAAGATTGGTGTTGTTTCCCGTAGTGGAACCTTGACTTATGAAGCTGTAAAACAATTGACAGATTTGGGAATCGGCCAATCAACTTGCGTTGGTATTGGCGGCGATC
This sequence comes from uncultured Melioribacter sp., assembly GCA_964510975.1. Taxonomy (GTDB): domain Bacteria; phylum Bacteroidota; class Ignavibacteria; order Ignavibacteriales; family Melioribacteraceae; genus Stygiobacter. The sequence goes on from CAZEDR010000553.1 coordinate 969, forward strand.
CAATTATCGGGTCTCGCTTTATCGATGTGATTAAACTCTTCAATGAAGATAAAGGTACAGAAGGAATAATTATGATTGGTGAAATTGGTGGAAGTGCTGAAGAAGAAGCCGCCGAATTCATCAAAAAGAATGTTAAGAAACCGGTTGTTGGTTTCATTGCCGGAAGAACCGCACCTCCAGGCAGAAGAATGGGTCATGCTGGCGCAATTATTTCGGGTGGAAAAGGAACAGCAACAGAGAAAATGGCGGCTATGAAAAAAGCTGGAATTTCTGTAGTTGAAAGCCCGGCAGAAATCGGCGTCACAATGAAAAAGGCATTAGATAAAATAAAGGCTAAGTCGGCAGCTAAACCAGTTGCAAAGAAAAAAGCCAAGGTTGTAAAAAAGGCAGCTAAGCCGGTCAAAAAAGCAGCTGTAAAAAAAGCTGTGACAAAGAAGCAAATTAACAAAAAGAAAAAGTGATTAGCTCGCCTCGTCTTCGACGAGTCGAAGCGGGTTGTTAGTGGTTGGTGATTAGATTTTTCGTCAATCGCCAATAACAAATCACAAATAACCAAAAACAAACGGAGTAAACATTGAGC
>CAZEDR010000554.1:0-1548 GCA_964510975.1 uncultured Melioribacter sp.
ATGATACGCTTGCGCTAAAATTCAAATTCACCCGTTACAAACCATCACAGGTAAAAGAAATTGCTTGGAACATAGTTAAATACCAAAACGCTGATGGCGGTTGGCCAAAAAACATTGATTGGCTCGCAATCATCGAACCGGACTCGATTAGAAAATGGTTAAATGATAATTATAAAAGAAGTACACTTGATAACCGCAATACATACTCGCAAGTGGAATATCTTGCGCAAGCATATTCAATTACCAAAGAAGACCGATTTAGAAAAAGCGCAGCGCGGGGAATTGATTATATACTTAACTCGCAAAATCCTTCCGGCGGCTGGCGCGGCTGGGATGTTGACGCAATCACCTACAACGATGAGGTGATGACTGGAATTATGCGCTTACTGTTAAACATTAGAGAGGGGAAGGACTATTTTCGCTGGGTTGATGGAGATAGAACAGATAAAGCAGAGGATGCTCTGCTTAAAGCAATTGATGTAACTCTTAAGTGCCAGATAATAGTTGATGGCAAAAAAACCGGCTGGTGCCAACAGCATGATCACAAAACTCTTAAAGCAATTAAAGCGAGAACCTTTGAGCTTCCGGGCATTTCGTCTCTTGAAACAGCAGCAATCGTAAAATTTTTTATGCTTATGAAATATCCAACTCCGGAAATTATTGATGCGGTTAATTCCGCCGTTGCTTGGATGGAAAAATCAACTTTGCGTGGAATTCGTGTAATTGCTGATAAAGAAGATTCTCTCAAATCCGCATACAACGCCCGTCGCCCGGATAGAAAACTAATTAGAGATAAAAACGCGCCGCCAATCTGGGCACGTTTTTACGAAATTGAAACGAACAAACCTTTCTTCTGTAACCGCAATGGAATTAAAGTATATTCTCTTGCACAAGTTACGCCGGAAAGAAGACGTGGTTACGGTTGGTATGGCTACTGGCCGGCAGAAGTATTTCCCATTTATAAAAAGTGGAAAGAAAAATATTCCGCTAAATAAACTTTACACTGGTTTAATTTGTTGAACTAACAAACACGAAAGAAAGGCAAATGCCCGGATTAGAAAATCTTTTTGAAAATAATAAGCTTTGGGCTGGTGAGATTACAAAATCTGATCCGGAATTTTTTAACGCACTCTCAAAACAACAAACCCCGGAATATTTGTGGATTGGCTGCTCGGATAGCCGCGTTCCGGCAAATCAAATAGTTGGGCTTCTTCCCGGAGAAATTTTTGTTCACCGTAATATTGCAAACGTAGTTGTACACACAGATTTGAATTGCCTTTCCGTAATCCAGTTCGCGGTTGATATTCTTAAGGTAAAGCATATAATAGTTTGCGGGCATTATGGTTGCGGTGGAGTTAATGCGGCACTTGAAAATAAAGAGCACGGACTTATAGATAACTGGCTGCGGCACATAAAAGATGTCTATCATTTTCATCAAGATAAAATTGATGCTTGTAGCTCTGAGGAAAAACGCTCGGACAAATTATGCGAGTTGAATGTTTACGAACAAGTTGCAAATGTTTGTCACACAACCATTGTTCAAAACGC
>CAZEDR010000555.1:0-1545 GCA_964510975.1 uncultured Melioribacter sp.
CAAGTATTTTTGAAATTTCATCAAGTTCGTCTAAAAACCATTTTACTTTTTCTGCTTTGGCACGTTTGCTGTCGCGTACAAGTGCGAGCCACAGTTTACTTTCGTTTGCATATTTAAGCGATGCAATGGTATAACTTGTCAATTCCCTTTTTGTTGATACCGCCGAAGCTTCGATATAATTGCTTATAACGCTTGTTCCGCTGCCGAATAGTTCATCTGCAATTCTTTGCGAAACATGATCTTTAGGAAGCGAGTCAACAAACTCAATCAACTTAAGCGTAAAAAAATAGATTCGTTTTCTAAATTCGCCTCTCGACTTTGTGGTTTCAAGCTGCATCTATTTACTCTCTGCTCATTCCGAAATAAATATCTTTTAAAAGATAATTCTTAACATAATCCGTAACACCTTCCCGGACTTTCATTATAGGTTTATCGTAGCCGGCATCTCTAATCTTTTTCAAACTAGCTTCCGTAAAATATTGATATTTTCCTCTTATCTCTTCCGGCATATCAATGAACTCGATATTTACCGGCTTTCCAACGGCATCAAACAAAGCAGTTACCAGTTCGACCCAGCTTTGTGCATGACCGGTACCAACATTATAAATTCCATTCTTATCAGGATGATCTAGAAAATGAAGCGTCATATCAACGGCATCTTTCACATAAACAAAATCTCGCCGCTGTTCCCCATCCTTAAATTCCGGTCTGTATGATTTAAACAGTTGAACTTTTCCGGTATCGCGGACTTGTTCAAACGCTTTGTGAACAACGCTTCTCATTTCTTCTTTGTGATATTCATTCGGACCGTAAACATTGAAATATTTCAGACCGACGACTTTATCAATCAATCCGTTCCGTTTAATCCATGTATCGAAAAGATGTTTTGAATAACCGTACATATTGAGAGGACGCAGTATATCCAGTTTTGATTCATCATCATTATATCCGTTTGAACCATCACCATAAGTTGCAGCGGATGATGCATAAATAAATCTAACTCCATTCTCCAGACAGAACTTTGCAAGTTCTTGCGAGTAGTGAACGTTGTTATCCATCAAAAAGTCTGCATCTTTTTCCGTTGTTGATGAACACGCGCCGAGATGAATTACTGCAGAAACTTTAAAAGGAAATTTGCGCTGTAAAACCAACCCCATAAAATCATCTTTGTGAAAAAAGTCCGCGAACTTTAGTCCGTTAAGGTTTTTCCATTTCTCTTCTTTGCCTAATTCATCAACAACTATAATTTTATCCTTACCCATCTGGTTCAATTTCCAGACAAGAGCGCTGCCGATAAATCCCGCGCCACCGGTAACAACTATCATTATCTTCTCATTTATTTATTATATTTGAGCGAAAATATATCATTAATAAAAATGAAATAAAATAGAACCCCGGGCATACTGATCTGTTTCGTTTATGATTTTCCCAATAGAGCAATTATCATCAAGTTCCGGGTTACTGAAAGAATACATATATGAATAATTTTGAATTGCTTACAAAAATTTTATCGGAAAGAATTTTACTCCTCGACGGCTCAATGGG
>CAZEDR010000556.1:0-1542 GCA_964510975.1 uncultured Melioribacter sp.
ATATTTATCTAAATTTTCTTTTAAGAACTTCTGACAAACTTTGTTGCTTGGATAACCGCTACCTATACTTTCGCCAACCATTTCTTCTATTTGTTCTACCAGATCACTTTCATAATCTGTCGTATAATTAACAACTCCTATTAATTCTTGATTAGAAACTGAGATTACCCGGAAACTGATATTTAGCTGCTTGTCTTCGTTTAGCTTAAAGAAGTCATTATTGGAAATGCAATGGATTCTTCCCAACACTAAATAATTCGCTTTTAACTTTTGTCCAAGCTTTTGAATCTGTTCCGCAGATAGAGATTCTGTTGATGACAACTCCAAACTGGATTGTGCGTCATTTACTTTCGACCTCTCAATAACATTAAATTTCGCACGGGAAAAAAGCGCATCCGCGAGTTTATCGGCAGTCAACTTTCCCGTATCATTTGGAATTGGTCCAATTCTCGAAAAGTTTAGAACAGCAATACCATTTCCGTCAAATCCCGCTTTAATTGTTACATCCGGTGATGTAGTTATTAAATTTGAAATCGTACTGCATCCAGCTAATAAAGTAATGCCAATAAATAAAGCAACTTGTTTTAGTCTCATGAATTAATCCGGTTTAGTTTCTTTTATTACTCCATCTTCTTTTACTTCCCAAACATTAAACGACCCGTCATTATCAAAGTCAACTACTGCTGTAGCAGTTGCTCTGAAAGTGTTAGTCTCAGCTTGAGCTACTTCAACCTTATATCGCGCGGTACCGCCATCAGTAATCAATGTCTCTTGTTCATATCCCAACTCTGTCACGTCTGTTGAATAACGGTCATATTCGAATTTGTATGATTTCTCCAGCATATAAATCTGCCTCAGATTCAGTTTGGCTTCCACAATTTTCGCTTTTGTAACAACCGGCAATAGTCTCGGCAGTGCCAGCAGAACCAACACACCTATTATCACGAGAACAACCATGAGTTCTGTAAGTGAAAATCCATTTTCATTATGATAGGCTTTATTATTCATATCATACTCCAAAATTATTTGCGATCTCAAAGATCGGTAGATACATAGCCACTAGAATTATCGCCACAATTAATCCAATAAATAGAATTAGAATTGGCTCTAGAAGAGATGTAAGGTTATCAAGGTAAAAATCAAAATCCTTTTGATAATAATTGCTGATAAGTGAAAACACTTTTTCCATTTGTGCGCTCTCTTCCCCGGCAATTAACAATTGCGAGAATGTAACATCGAAGAATTTGGAATTCTTTACAATTGCGCTGAAACTTTCTCCTCTTGATATTTTCTTTATCAGCAAATCAATTTCTTTCCGGAAAATTGAATTCCCCGAAATATTCCTTGATATCTTGAGCGCTTCAAGTAAAGTCACTTTGCTCTTCAATAGAAATGAAAGTGATAATGAAAAACGGGCAATGAGATTTTTGATATATATGTTGGAGATAAACGGCGCGTTGACTAAGAACTTCTCATATGCGGAATTTAGAAATGAGATTTTTTTTGTGTTAAAGATTGTAAATAACAAAATGGTTATTAACA
>CAZEDR010000557.1:0-1523 GCA_964510975.1 uncultured Melioribacter sp.
TGAAAATACTTTTCATCATTCGCGCACCAAGGTCTTCATGCCCGTGAAAAGTCCAACCTGTTCCTTCAACAAATCTTTTTGTAGGAGGTTTAGCAATATCATGCACAAGGGCGGCAAAGCGTAACCAGACATCATTGCTTACACTCGCAAGATTATCAACAACTTTGCACGTATGGTAGAACACATCTTTATGATGAAAATCTTTTCGTTGCTCAACACCACCAAGGTTATGAATTTCCGGAAAGATCACTTTCATAACTCCGCTTTCGTACAGAAGTCTCAATCCTATACCAGGCTTTGGAGATTCTAAAATTTTTAAAAACTCTTCTGTTGTTCTTTCTTGAGAAACAATCTTAAGCCTCTCAGCCATTTCGGTTGCGGCAGAAATAACTGTCGGGTCAATTTCAAAGTTTAGCTGTGATGCAAAACGAAATGCTCTCATTATTCTCAGCGGATCGTCATCGAATGTCTGCAACGGATCGAGTGGAGTTTTAATAATTCTCTTCTCAATATCTTTCACACCGTCAAACTTGTCTATCAATTCACCAAAAGAATTTTCGTTCATAGAAACTGCAAGCGTGTTGATAGTAAAATCGCGGCGGTTTAAATCATCATCTAAGGTTCCGGCAGTAACTTTTGGATTGCGGCTATTTCTCTTGTAAGATTCTTTTCTCGCACCTACAAATTCGAAAGCCATTCCATTGTAGTGAAAATGCGCAGTTCCAAAATTCTTAAAAACAACAACTTCGCTAACTCCAAATTTTTTAGCTAATTCATTCGCGAAAGCGGGACCATCGCCAACAACAAGAAAGTCCATCTCGCTTCTATTTCTGTTTAGGAATAAATCTCTAACGAATCCGCCTACTAGATAAACTTCTTCTTTGCGAGCTGAAGCAACTTTGGTGAGATTTTCCAGATATGAGTACTGTATTAATTTTTCTTTGATATTCATTCTATTTAATTGAACCGCAATTTCGTTTCCGATGCAAAGTTATAAAACCAGTTTACCATTCTTAAATTTTCGACCGCACTAAACTGCTTTTCATTTCGTTTAGACTTTTCTACAGCTAATACAGCATAATCCTTGGCGTCTTCATACAGTTTTTTTACCAACAAAAACTGAGATACCTGGACACACAATTCAACACTGTTTTCATCCTCGGTTAAAGCTTCTTTCCTAAAGTCTTGAAGAATTCTATCTACTTTCAACGGCTCCATGCTAGAATAGCTTAACAGATAAGGTACCATTACTATTTCATTCGACTTCTCATACAGATCAAACAATTTATCCATTCTTTCCGTTTCATTAGCAACTAAAAAAGATTTTACACTATCTATACCATCCATTTGCCAAAAAAGTTTTATCAATCTTACACGATTCGCATAATTTTCGTGGGGGTTCTGTTTACTAATCGACTCATAGTATCTCAAAGTAGAAAGAGAGTCTCCCGCAAGCAAGTAGGAATCGGCTAACAGCAACTCTATGGTAAACAGATAATTACTTTTCTCAAACTTGTAAATTT
>CAZEDR010000558.1:0-1520 GCA_964510975.1 uncultured Melioribacter sp.
TCAGTACCGTGTTTACAATACCAAGCACCGCCTTTAAGTACAATGTGAGTTACAGCAGCAAACGTTTCTACATTGTTAACAGTTGTTGGCTTGCCCATAAATCCGGTATTTACCGGGTAAGGAGGACGATTGCGCGCCTCGCCACGGTTTCCTTCGAGAGATTCAATCAATGCAGTTTCTTCGCCGCAAACATAAGCGCCGCTGCCAAGACGAATTGCAATATCGAAATCGAACCCATTTTTGCCGGCAATATTTTTGCCAAGCAAGTTTTCCTTTCTCATCATCTCAAGATAATCTTCAAGCGATTTCAACATATATTCATATTCGCCTCGCAAATAAACTATGCCTAGTTTTGCACCTATAACGTAACCGGCTACAACCATTCCATCAAACACTAATTCCGGGTACTCCAGCATTAGAACTCTATCCTTAAATGTTCCCGGCTCACCTTCATCGGCATTACAAACAATATATTTTTCAGCAGCCGCAGCCGCAGCAACTAGTGTCCATTTGGTAGCTGTTGGAAATCCCGCACCGCCTCTGCCTTTTAATTTCGATTCGCGCAGTTCAAATAAAATATCTTCGCGTTTAATCGAAACTGCTTTCCTAATTGCATCACCTTTAATATAAGGTGAGAATATTACTGCACCTTCTCTTTTTAATTTTTCCATTCGTCGCCTCACTTAATCTCGTTCAAAATTTGAATAGCTTTTTCGGGAGAGACTTTTGGATATACTCTTTCATTAACCAATAGTGCCGGACCTTGATCGCACATTCCGAGACAGTTAACATATTCAAGAGTAATTCTGTTATCCTTTGTTGTTTCTCCGAACTTAATTCCGAGCTCTCTTTCGATTGCCTTAGCAACATTAGCTTTACCGGCGAGATCGCAAGTGATTGTCTGACACAAACGAACAATGTTTCTTCCTTTCGGATTTGTATTCAAGAAAGCGTAAAAAGAAATTACGCTGAACACTTCAACCGGATGAATATCCAGCAAGCGAGCAACTTCTTGCTGGGCAAAATCGGGGATGTGTTTATGCTTTCTTTGAATATCTTGGAGTATTGGAAGAAGTGCTGAACGAGAATTTCCGTGCTTCTTAACAAGCAGTTCAATTTCTTCGGTCATAGCATTTTTTTCTAGTACTAGCATTATTTCTTCTCCCCTACTTTGTTAAGCAAAGCCTCAACTTTTGCAACCAACTCGTCTGGCGAAATTGGTTTTTCAACAAAGTCATCAACAGGAACCATTTCGCTTTTGTTGAAATCCATACCGATTGCTTTTGAAACAGAGGTATACATTAAGATTGGAGTCTGAATGTTTTCCCTTCTTAATTTTTGTGCAAGAAAGAAACCGTCATCAGGTTCGTCCATCATAACATCAAGAATAATTAAGTTTGGTTTTCTTTCTGTAATAATTTTAAAGCCGTCTGTAGGATTTGATGCAGTTACAACATCGTATCCCTTAGACTTGAGCACAAGCGAGCTGGCGTCCAGAATGTCCGGATCGTCGTCGATAA
>CAZEDR010000559.1:0-1516 GCA_964510975.1 uncultured Melioribacter sp.
TCGTAAAAGACTTTAGTTTCATCTATGCTGCTGCGTTTTGGGCTCTCACCTTTGTAATGGATTATTTCTGTATCGTGGACATAGTAAACTTTAGAGCCTGCTTTTTGAGTTCTGTAGCATAAATCCAAATCTTCGCCATACATAAAAAACTGCGGATCGAATCCGCCAATTTTTTCATAAACTTCTTTACGCATCATCATAAAAGCGCCGCTGACTGCATCTACTTCGTATGTTTTGTTTTCATCTAAGTAAGTAAGGTTGTAGCGTGCAAATAGTTTGCTTTTTGGAAACAACGTACTTAATCCCATAACTTTTGTAAAAGAAGTCCACGGTCCGGGAAATCCTCTTCGACAAGCGAGTTGAAGAGTTCCATCCGGATTCAAAACTTTGCATCCGGCAATTCCACACTCCGGAGTCGTTTCAAAGAAGCTAATCATTTTGCTAAATGTATCTTCCCTTACAATAGTATCCGGGTTTATTAATAAAAAATATTTCCCTTTTGCCAAAGCTAAAGCCTGGTTATTCGCCGCGCCAAAGCCAACATTTTTTTTGTTAGCAATTAGATTAATGCCGGGATATTTTTCTTTGATTGATTCAACACTTCCGTCATCGGAAGCATTATCAACAACAAAAATTTCTGAGGTTAGACTGACGGAAGCTTTGCGGATAGATTCGAGAAGATTCAGAACGAATTCTTTTACATTGTAATTAACTATTATAATAGATAAGTCAATCATTCGTGATTTAATTTAGTGCGCCAAAGATGCTTCTGAAACGCAGTTTCCACACCATAGTGATTGCTTCACGTACAATTTTTTTAGACATTTTAGAAGTACCTTCAACGCGGTCAACAAATGTAATCGGGATTTCTAAAATTCTAAACCCCAATTTGTAAGCTTTGAAATTCATTTCTATCTGAAACGAATAACCGTTGGAGTGGATTTTATCCAAGTTGATTGCCTGAAGAACTTCTTTGCGGAAACATTTGAAACCGCCAGTTCCATCTTTAATTGGCATTCCGGTAATAACACGAGAATATAGGTTTGCACCGTAGCTCAGCAGCAATCTTCTTATTGGCCAGTTGATTACTCTTACTCCATAAATATATCTGCTGCCAATAACCAAATCGTATTGATTAATCATTTCTATAAAGGTTTCGATTTCTTGAGGATCATGAGAAAAATCGGCATCCATTTGAATTGCATAATCATAATTGTTTTCAAGCATGTACCTGAAACCAGCAACGTAAGCTGTTCCAAGCCCCATTTTGCCCGGACGTTCAATAATCTTAATTCGAGGAACAGTTTTGGAGGCTTCTTTTACCCAATCAGCAGTTCCATCGGGAGAGTTATCATCAACAATTAAAACATCAATAGCTGGAAACGAGCTAAGAATATCCGGCAATAATCTTTTGATGTTATGAACCTCATTGTAAGTTGGAATTATCACAAGAGTTTTCATTCGTAATGTCCTTTCCCAAAGAAAACTACAAAAACAGTTTTGAAAATTATTTTGA
>CAZEDR010000560.1:0-1514 GCA_964510975.1 uncultured Melioribacter sp.
ATTTTCTATGGAAATTCTAGCGACTTGACAGATTTCTACCGCTCATCAGTTCTCGAAGTTGGGAAAATTGAGACGAAATCGAACATTGCCGAGAATTTTTCAATGTTTGGAATTTACCTTGTTCATCCCTTAAAGAAAATCGTTACCGAAATACATTGGGCCTCAAGTCTGTGCCCTGAGCTTCCAGTTGAATTCCTTGACCAATTTAAGCCTCCAGTAGTGATTCCCGGTGGATATGAAAGAGGAAAAGAGAACCAGTGCAACAGTAGCAGCATCAACATCACTTGTATGCAATTCAAAATTTATTTTCAAAAACAATTGGGCTCCAAAATTACTCTCTTAAACGTAATATCTTGCGATAAGAAAATCTGTTCACCGATGGTTCCGATGATTCACTGTTCTGAAACAAATTACTCAATAATCAGTGTTGAAGACCCCGAAAAGATTAACAAAAGATATTATCAAATTGAATTCAGAGCAGGGGAACATGGCGAGATAATGTCGGGGAATGACTCCATTTTATACATTTCAAAACAAATTCCTAAAATTAACGACCTTTGCGTTAACATAATCAACAGCAGTCATTTCCAATATGTGTTTAAGATTCATATTGATGAAGAGGATTATTCAACGTTGGCTGGGAATAAAATCACTGTTTATTATCTAAGTTGTAAGAAATTGAACGAAGATTCAGAATGTCTCACATTTCCAACTATTAATCACACCGAGCAATTTCTGTTAAATCATCCGACGTCTTCTTCCCATTTATACAATTCTTCTCTATTCAAGATTCTAAAAGACGAGGACCATTCACATATCTCTGATGTTCTACATCCAAAATTGGGAATTTCCCTCCATTTTTCTGGACAAGTCTTCAATTCTGGAATCCATTGGGCCAGAAATACATGCGCAGAGTGGCCAGAATTTGCTGAAACGACTCGTGTCACCTTTGATCAATTAAAGCAGCAATGCATTTATAACGGAAAAACAAAAGCAGAGCAAGTACTTGAAAAACCGAGATGTAGAATTTATCTGGCAACTGATGATTCTTATCATATGAGATGTTCTATTATTCTAAAGAACCACTCGGAACAACTAAGAGTTAATTACCGAATAGAGGATTGCCGTACCCAAAAACTTTTAAACGAAGGATCAGAAATGAGTTTAGATGATGAAAGAGAGCCTGAAAGGCTTTCTTTCGAGAAGGAAATTGATGAAGGATTAGGTAAAATTGAGTATTACTGTTTTTCATTAAAATTCCAAGACAAGGAAATAAATTTCAGCGTTAGCACTTTTGATTGGACTCTATTCGGATGGCGATGCCGATATCAACTGAATCACCGTGTTTTATCCGATTCTCTATATTATAACATAACTCCGTCCCACTCCAAGGCAAAACTATATTCAAAATTCCATTCCAACATTGTCTTCACTATACAGATGACTTGCACATGTATGGAAACTTGTGAGCATCAAAATTTATTAACATCTCAAGAACTGCAATGGAATTGGAC
>CAZEDR010000561.1:0-1504 GCA_964510975.1 uncultured Melioribacter sp.
ACAAATTTCATAGCGATGAAGTTGATCAATACTTAATGAAGAGCAAGTATTGGAATAAGGTTGGTGTGTTTGAAGGAGCCGGATATTCTTCGAAAGGAATGTACCGCTCTATGTTGGATTGCTTGATGTTCAGCAAAGGAACAAAACCATTCTGCAAAGTTTGCGAAGAGCATGTAGCAAAAGTCATTAATCATTTTTCTAAATAAGGAACTGAATGAAAATATTCTATATTAATAATCCGGCATCGCACGGGGGCAAAGGCGCTAAGTTTTTTTCTGTTATCAAAAAGGAATTCGCAAAGCGAAACGTGGTTTGTGAAGCAGTTCAAACTGAATATGCCGGACACGGAACAGAAATAGTTTCGAAGCTTGATTTTGAATGCTACGACGCGCTTGTAGTTTCCGGCGGCGACGGAACGTTATTCGAAACCATAAATGGATACTTTGCAAATAAATCATCCAAAAGAATTCCGGTTGGAGTAATTCCAATTGGAAGAGGAAACGCCTTTGCACGGGATCTCGATCTTCATCCCGAAAAATTGAATGAAGCTATTAAAGTGATTGTAGATGGAAAAACCAAGCATGTAGATGTTGGTTTATTCAAAACCGGAAACAATCAATTTTATTTTATAAACATTTTGGGTTTTGGTTTTGTAACTGATGTAGCTAAAACTGCTTTTAAGTTACGGCTGCTGGGTCATTTGTCTTATATAATTGGAGTTTTGTACAGAACAATATTTCTAAAAGCTTATAGACTCAAGATTGAGATAGATGGAAAAGTTCTTGAAAGAGAAAATGTATTCGCAGAAATTTCTAACACGCGCTATACCGGTAAAGATTTCTTCATGGCGCCGGCGGCAATAATTGATGATGGGTTGCTCGATATTACGTTGTTGAACAAGCTTTCACGCGTAAGACTTCTACAAGCGCTACCTAAAATATTTACCGGAGATCATGTAAAGATGAATGAGGTCGAGTGCTTCAAAGCTAAACACATAAAAATAGAAACTGAACCGAATAAACTCTTAACTCCTGATGGACAGTTAATGGAATCAACACCAATTGAAATTGAATGTTTACCGAAAGCAATTGAAGTGTTTGTAAAATAAGTAACGCTAAAATGGCAATTTGGTTAAATCAACATTACCGCCGGAAAGAATAAGAGCAATTTTTTTCCCGGCAAACTTTTCTTTGTTTTCCATAACTACAGCTAGAGTAACTGCACTTGATGGCTCAACAATTATTTTCATTCTTTCCCAAATTAATCTCATTGCTTCAATTATGGATTCTTCCGAAGCGGTTAAGATTGTTTCTAAATCCCGACTTAATATTGCGAATGTTTTCTTACCAAGGCTTGTTAAAAGTCCATCGCAAATAGTTTTGGGATTTGTAGAAGGATAAATTGTTTTGTCGCGCAACGATTTGAATGCGTCATCAGCGCCAAGGGGCTCCGCGCCAATTACTTTTGTTTTGTTAGAAAAATATTTTGCGCTTAGACATGTTCC